>JAKORR010000700.1 GCA_029777735.1 Armatimonadota bacterium
AGGAAGGCTCCGTCCGGCTTCCGGTGCCTGCAGAGATCCGCTCTGGTCCCTCCCTTGTGGGCGCACTCTCAAACCCAGATCGCGTGCTAGGGGAGACACATCGTGCCCGACATAATCGATAACCGGGAACGCAAGCTGGCCGACACCATCCGCGACTACATGCGTGTAAGCCGAGCGGCGCACTTCGCGGTGGGCTACTTCTACCTGGGGGGCTTCGAGGCAATTGCGGCCGATGTACCGGGCCTGGAGAAGCTGCGCCTGCTGATAGGGCCCTCGATGAATCGTCCCACCATCGAGCAGATAGTGCGAGGCTATAAGGTGCGGCCCCTAGTACAACAGCAGTGGACGCAGGAAACGAGCCGGCGAGCACTTGACCGCAGGCAAATGGGGAAGGAGACGGCGCTGGATGCGAGCGAGACCCTTGCCCTGATGGAACAGACCGACAAGAACGCACGGGCCCTCGCCGACTTGGCCCAGCTCATCGCCGACGGGGTCATAGAGGTGCGGATCTACACCCGGGAGCCGCTTCATGCTAAGTGCTACATCTTTGATGAACGTGACCTAGCTCGGGCAGAGCACAATCCAGGGTGGGTGATCGTTGGGAGCTCGAACCTCACAGCAGCGGGCATTACCAGCAACACAGAACTGAACGTCGTGATGCATGAGCCCGATGCTCACCGGCAGGTAAGCGCATGGTTCGAGAGGCTATGGGATCAGGCGGAGGACTTCAGCGCTGACCTGCTGCAGGAAGTGCAGCAGTCGTGGGCTGTGAACGACCAGGTCACACCGTGGGAGATCTATATCAAGACACTGTACAACCTGTTTCGTGACCAACTGGAGGCTGAGGAGGAGACGGAGGCGGTCGAGGTCATAGACGACCGGTGGCCTGAGCTTGCTACGTTCCAGGATCATGCCTACCGGTTTGCCAGGACCATTCTGGACAAGTATGGCGGCGTGCTTATCGCGGATGTGGTCGGTCTGGGGAAGTCGTACATTGGCATAGCGCTATTGAAGCGGGGGCGGCTACAGGGGATGCGCCCGCTAATCATCTGTCCCGCCGGCCTGGTGGGGATGTGGGAAGTCTTCTCCGAGGTGTACGACCTAGGAGCCCCCGTTGTCTCGATGGGTCTGTTGACCACCAAAGAGCAAGACGACGGGAGCATCACGTCCTACCTGGATGGTGAACGCTACGAAGACCGAGACCTTGTGCTGATAGACGAGAGCCACAACCTCCGACACCGCAACACTCAGAGGTATCAGGCCGTTCAGGCATGGCTGGAGCGAGGAGATCGGAAGGTGATCATGCTCACGGCAACGCCTATGGCGACGAGCCCGAGCGACATCCACAGCCAACTGCGCCTGTGGCCTGGGAACGGCCAGGACTTGCCGACGGGTCCGTGGGACCTGGATGAGTTCTTCGGGAAGGTCCGACAGGGAGAGGCCGATCTGCCGGAACTACTGCGCCACATCATGATACGAAGGCCGCGATGGTTCGTCGCCGAGACCTATGGCGAATGGCGCCGTCCCGACGGCACGCGGTGTCAGACGACCAATAGGGACGAGAGGTGGGAGGAGTGCCGGCCGGTGATACCGATAGGGGAGCGGGAGTACACCTTCCCTCGAAGAGAACTGCATGATCCCGTCAGCTACCGGATAGATGAGACCTACGCGGGCGTGTACGAGATCATCCGGGCGATCATAGACCCTCAGTACCGTGGACCGGAGCCCCTTGATCCGGAGGCGGCACTGGATCGCATCGGGGCTGGAAGAGCCCGTGTGGGCAAGGAACCGCCCGATCGGTCCGAGAGACGGGAGCTGGCAGCGGCAATCGCGCAGAGGCTGAGCTATGCGCGGTATGGCCTGCACGAATACGTGAAGACGCCCTACCGGAAGAGGGATCCCTATCAGCAACTGGCGGCTGCGGGCAAGAACCTGCGCGGACTGATGAGGATACTGCTCTTCAAGCGACTGGAAAGCAGCGTGGAGGCCTTTAGGCGCACCACTCAAAGGGTTGCGGAGGTGCACCGGCACTTCGAAGTGGCGATAAGAGAAGGGCGAGTACCCGCCGGCGAGGAGATGCAGCGTGCTCTCTACGATCTAGGTGTGGAAGAGGTAGCGGCGGCTGACGTAGTAGATGCGATTGAGTGGGCGGAAGGCAAGTCCGGCGTACGCTATGACATCAACGCCTTCCGCGCAGACGAGCTGCTCCGCGACCTGGAAAGGGACCGCGTGTTGCTCGGGGCTCTATACGACATGGTCTGCGACCTTGGCCCGGAGCAGGATGCAAAGCTGCAGGAGCTTACGAGGCTACTCGATTACGAGATACCGAGCGACAGGAAGGTGCTGATATTCACCCAGTTTGCAGAGACGGCAGAGTACCTCTATGAGCAACTCAAGCACCGCCCCGGCGTTGAGTGGGTAAGCGGGTCCCACAAGAACGTGGCAGAGATTGTGGCTCGATTCGCTCCGCTGTCCAACCCAGCGATCGCTGGGCGTTACCGCAGTCGGAGAGCGATTCGAGTGCTTGTAGCGACGGACGTGCTGTCCGAGGGCCTGAACCTGCAGGATGCTCACTACGTGGTGAATTACGACCTGCACTTCAACCCCGTCCGCCTGATCCAGAGGATGGGACGTATTGACCGTCTGACGCCGTACTTCCCGGAAGACGCAGAGAGATGCCCCGAGGTCGTGTGGGCCTATAACTTCTTCCCCGAGACGGCCCTTGATGCCCACCTGGGTCTGGAGGAGAAGGTTCGGCGTCGGGTCCAAGACATGCGGGAGATTGTGGGGCTGGACGCCCCTGTACTGCACCCGTCGGAGCAGGTTGACGAACACGGGGTCATAGCGATCTACACCGGTGACCGGAGCGTCATGGAGGGTCGCGACGAGGATGATGACCTACGCTCTGGCCTGCTGGAAGCTGAGCAGCTCATCCGCCGTCTAATGAAGGAGACCCCTGAGCTCCTTGACCGGATACGGAACCTGCGTGACGGTGTGCGTTCGGCGAGGGCGATCGCAGAGGGGCGTCGCTACTTTGTGTACTGCCAGGCGGGCAGTTACCACCAGTTCTATCTTGCGGATGAGACAGGGCGAGTCGTTTCCTCGGACCTGCGTGAAGCAATCGAGGCGATAGCCTGCAACGAAGAGGAGCCCCGGGGCAAACTACCGAAGGACACAAACCGGGTTGTCAACAGCGTCAGGTGTCACTTCGAGCACATTGTCAGAGAGCTTGAGTCCAGCAAACAGAAGCTACCGAGGCTTTCGCAAGGCCAGAACTATGTCATCCGTCACCTGCGCGCCTTGCGAGAAGCGATGCACAGAGACAACGAGTGCGAACAGCTCGATCTGCTAATCGAGGCGTATAGGCGCCCCGTCTCTCAGGCGGTTCGCCGGCGCCTCAACTTCCTGCGTAAGAACAAGGTCGAGGGGAACGCTTTGGTGCGGGAACTGACGCGCATCTACCGAGACTACGATCTCCACCGCAGCTATGAGGTGGAGCGCCATGAGGTGGGAGTAGTGAACCTGCCACGTATCATCTGCAGCGAGGCGCTCTAGACAGCGCTCCTAGGGTCCTGCATCACGAGACGGAAAGCCCCTAGCCCTCATACTGCACCTTCAGGAAGCCTAACAGCGCGTTGGCGGTACATCTGCTGTATACATTCCCTGAGGTATCCTCTGAGGATCACTCACGCGCAGGGTGGAGAGAGGTTCGGCCACAGATCACCATGGCGGAACAGGATACCCAGGACCTTGGGTGAGCCCTCCCTTAAGCTGCGCCTATTCAACCTTTACTGCGTTCATTGCCTGAGCGAGGGCGAGGGGATGGACGTGGGTATAGCGTTCGGTCATGCGGCTGGTGGTATGGCCGGCGACGAGCTGGACGAGGCGGAGGTCGCGGGTACGGTCATACAGTTCAGTGAGGGCTGTATGCCTGAGCATGTGCGGATGGACGGGCCTTGTGATGCCCGCCTTCCTGGCGAGGCGTGCTACCAGCTCACGGACGTAGCGGGCGTCCAGGGGTTTGCCTGGCCGGAGCTCACTCTCGGCGTGCCCCTTCTGAAAGCCCTTAGGGCTGGGCGCACCGTGGATGCGCCTGCCGCGGCTGATGGTGCAGAAGAGCGGCCCACCGCGGATCCCGAGGGCGCTGCGCTTCTCCTGCCAGCGTTCGAGGGCCTGGTGGGTGGCCGGCGACAAGGGTATGCCTTGGCGTGCCTGCTGGCCCTTGGTGGCGCGTCGCGGCAGGCGGAGAACCCAGAGGCGGACGGTGCCGCCATCGCTGGGCCACTCCTCCTGGCGGATATCGCTGGGTTGTACTTGGAGGGCTTCACCGCAACGGAGGCCGGTTTGGAGCATAAGTTGGAGGAGGGCGAAGTTTCTGGCGCCGGTAGGTGTGCGGGTGTTGATTTGGCTGAGGAGGGCCTCGGCTTCCTGCTTCTCGAGGACGTTGGTTTGCAGATTCACTTTCTGGGCCCCCTGGAGGGTGTTTACTACCGAGAAGAGTATTTCTCGGTATTGTATTGCATGCCCTGGAAGTGGTCAAGCAGTTTGCGGTAGTAAATGCGAGTTTCTCGCCAAGAAGAAACCCCCTCGATATCCTCCCCCCTTACAGGTCGTTCCCCCAGTATATGGAGAGTGTCGTAGGTCTATTCCACTGGGCTCAGACCCGGCGCCATCCTTGCTCTGTTTACTTGCGGGAGTCTGGGCGACAGCTCAGAGCTACCCTGTTGAGGCCTATGCGCTGTGGTGATTTGGCCTCTTAGTAGTAAAAACGAAAGTTTGGGGCTCTCTGTGTGGTGGCACGCTTGTGAATATTATTGCTGATTCCTCATATATTCCAGCAGCGTCTGTAGTGTCTAAATGACATTGTTGCACGGAAGAAAACTGATTATACTATAGAGGTCCGGAGTGATATCTAATTAAGCTACACCGGCCCCCTGTGCCGCTGTGGCTGAGAGGGGATGGGCTATGCCTCCAGCGGATATGACCACCCAACGGGCCTACACACTTCGCCTCAGACCTGTGGACGCTAAAGACGACCGTTGGCGGGAACAGCTCTGGCAAACCCACAAGACTGTGAACCGCGGTGCTCGAGTCTTCGGTGACTTCCTTCTCACTCTCCGTGGTGGCCTCAGCCACGAATTGGCCGCAACGGAAGATGGAGCACAGAGACGGCAGCGGGGCAAAGGGCCCGAGCAGGGCAACGCCGATGTCGAGACTCGACGCAAGTACCAGCGCAGGTTGCTGGCGCTGTCGTGGCTGTCCGTCGAGTCCGAGGAGGGAGCACCCTCCGAGTACAAGCTCGGCGACCAAGAGAGCCCTGTTGGTGCCCTGCGTGACATCCTATCCAAGCGCGGGTTGTCTGGCGCGGAGATAGAGTACTGGGTGGCAGACTGCCAGCCGACGCTCGAGGCGACGATACGCGACGACGCTTGCTGGGTGAACCGCGCTGAGGCCTTTGAGCATTACGAGGAAGCAGTAGGTGGCTGCACCGAAGAGGAAGTCTGGGACTTCCTCGCGTTCTTCCTTGGCACCCCGAGTCGGTACACGGCGCCCTTGGCGCCATTGCCTGGCAGCACAAAGCACTCGGAGGGAGAAGACGAAGAAGACCCGCGCCAGGTTAGTCAAGACCCTGGCAAGACAAGAGCGCGCGATCCTGACCAGGGGCCCAAGGACTTGGTGCAAAAAGCAGGGCAGTGGCTGAGTGCCCGCTTTGGCACAGGAAAGGGCGCAGACTTCACGAGGATCGCCGACGCGTATAGGCGGATCGCGGAGTGGGCCACGCATACCGATCCCTCCTCCCTCTCGTCAGGCGCCAAGGCGCTCCTTGCGTTGGCGGCACATCTAGGGGTGTCTGTCCGGAAGGGAGACGGCCTCACAGCAGTTCTCAGCCTCATCAGTGGTCCGGGCCACAAGAGCAAGACGCGGAACCGCTTGCGGAACATCAATGCACAGCACAGGCCAGTGAACACCGAAGACATGGCCTCTCTTGCTCAGGACGCCGCTGCCGACAGCGGTGACTGTCGAGCCAAGGTCGATAGGAAGGGCGGTCGAAGCTATGCGGACCGCATCTTGCGTGCTGTCGAGCAAGCCACTGGCATGAGCTACCTGCAGTCTGGAGGCCCTGCCAGACACTATGAGATGGCCGTAATGCTGGACCATGCAGCCCGTCGCGTGTCCGTGGCCCACACCTGGATCAAGCGAGCCGAGGAACAGCGGCTGAAGTTCGAGCGTGACCGAACCAAGATGAGTGAGGTGCCAGAGGACGCCAGGCGCTGGCTCGATGAGTACTGCGAGCGCCGTGCACAAGAATCTGGCTCACTCGAGAGGTATGTCATCAGACGTCGTGCCGTGCAGGGCTGGAGAGAGGTCGTCGCCAAATGGGCGAGCTTGTCCAGGCAGAATCAGGAAGGGACAGACTCTCAGGAACAGCGCGTCGAGGCGGCCCGCCAGGTTAAGGGAGAGCTGGAGGACAAGTTCGGCGATATCGCCCTCTTCGAGGACCTCGCCGAGGAGGCAGCCCTCTGCGTCTGGCAGAGAGACGGCCAGCCGGTGGCCGACATCCTCTTGCACTACGTAGGCGCGGCGAATGCCGAGGCCAATATGACCCGCCGCAAGGTGCCCGCTTACCGACATCCTCACGAGCTTCTCCACCCCGTCTTCTGCGAGTTCGGTGACTCCCGCTGGCAGATCAGTTTCGACGTGCACAAATCGCGGAGGACGACGGCCAGGCAGGCGAAGAGCGAGAGCCAAGCCCGGAGCTCGCACGGACTCGAGCTGCGCCTGTGGGACGGCTCGGGCATGTGTCAGACCCGCCTCCTGTGGCACTGCAAGCGCCTGGTTCAGGACCTCGCGTTGTCCCAGGGTGCCGCTGAGGCGGCAGGCCCCGAGGTGAGCCGTGCCGACCGGCTCGGACGCGCCGCTGCCGGCGCTTCTTCGGGACCAGTAAGCCTGCAGAGCATCTTCGACCAGAAGCACTGGAACGGGCGGCTTCAGGCCCCACGAGAGCAGCTTGAGGACCTGCACACTTATGTAGAGAAGCACGGGTGGGACGAGAAGGCCCGCAGGAGACTGAGGTCCCTGCGTTGGTTCCTGACCTTCTCCCCGAGGCTCACGCCCTGTGGCCCCCTGTTCGAGTTGGCAGAGCACCAGCAACTCAAGGTGAGCGCCAAGAGCGGACGTCTCCAGCTAATGCGAGAAGCGACCCAAGTCAGGATCGGGCACGTGCCCGGGCTTCGCGTGCTATCCGTTGACCTCGGGCACCGCTACGCCGCCGCCTGCGCCGTCTGGGAGACGGTCAAGGCCGACCAAGTCAATGCCGATTGCCGCAAGGCGAAGAAAGAGCCCCCGGGCGAGGAGGATCTATTCCTGCATCTGCGCATCCCTCGTGCCGCGAAGTCTGGCAAGCATCGTACGGTCATCTACCGCCGCATTGGCGCCAACAAACTCGCCGACGGCTCCCTTCACCCCTGTCCCTGGGCCCGTCTTGACCGCCAGTTCCTCATCAAGCTTCAGGGAGAGGACGAGCCCGCCCGCTGGCCCTGCCCAGATGAAATCGAGTATGTGGACCAACTCTTCGAGGATCTCAAGTACATCCCCTGGTGGAGAAGCAAGCCCACCGGGGAGATAGACAGGCCCCGACGGCTCCGGGTGGACGAACTCATGTCCGAAGCGGTCAGCGCCTGTCGACGCGGGCTATCGTGGCATGGGCGCGTGGCTGTCCTTGCTCATTGCCTCATCGCCACCCACAAGTCCCTCTCAGGAGGACGAACTGAAGAGCTTACCGAGAAAACGCGCCGTGAGGAGCTCACGTCTGCCCTCATGTCATGGTACCAGCTGGCCTGTGGTGGCGGTAGTTGGGCACCAGACGAGACCGCGCGCAAGCTGTGGGAGCAACTCCGTAACGCCCTCCCTGCTGATATGAAACTGCCCGACCTGTCCCAAGAGTACAACAGTGATGACGAAGAGAATCGGCAAGCACGAAAACGACGCCAGGACCAGCTGCGAGCGTCACTTGCAGGCGCAGCTGCAGCTCTCGCTGGCGACTTCAATCTTCGCTCCCGCTTCCACAAGCTGTGGAGCCAGCACTGGAGTGAGAACGACAAGGCCTGGCGCGCTCGACTACGGCAGCTCCGCCGCTGGATCCTACCTCGTCCTTCTCACCTGCTGGATTTCCCGCGCGAGACACAGCTGGACAAGCGCTCGCTCACGCGGGAGCAGAGGAACGAGTTGCTCAAGCGCGTTAGGAATGTCGGGGGCCTTTCTCTAACCCGACTGGCAACTATCCGGAGCCTTTACCAGGTGCAGAAGGCGTATGCCATGCGGCCCCATCCCGAGGACCCACGCCGCAACGTTCCGCAAAAGGGAGACACTTCCCTTGACCGTTTCGGGCAACGCACCCTTGACACCCTTGAGCACATGAGAGAGAACCGCGTCAAGCAGCTCGCCAGCCGCATCGTGGAGGCGGCCCTTGGCATCGGTCTGGAACAACCCGACCTGAAACGGAAGCGCGGGGGCAGGGCCCCCAGCCGGCCTCGTTGTCGCCGCTTCGCTCCCTGCCATGCTGTCGTCATAGAGAACCTTGAGCACTATCGCCCCGACCAGGTACGCACGCGGCGCGAGAACCGACAGCTGATGACTTGGTCCGCGGGCAAGGTCCGTAAGTATCTGGAGGAAGGCTGCTTCCTGGCGGGCCTGCGCCTGTGTGAGGTTTACGCAGGCTATACCTCGCGCCAGGACTCTCGCACCGGCGCCCCCGGCATCCGGTGCTCCGATGTGCCACCTGAATGGATCGTCAGCAAGTCCGGCCCGCCCTGGGTACGCACGCGCGTCGAGTCCGCTGTGAAGGGGGCCGGCAAGAGCGATGCTACACCCGCAGACCAGTACCTGGCCGACCTATACAGCTACCTAGCCAACCTCCCGGAGGAAAAGAGGCTCGCTGCCGTGCGCATCCCGGACAGGAGAGGCGATATCTTCGTCTCTGCTGACCCCGCCGCCGGCAGGGGCATCCAGGCCGACCTGAACGCCGCCGCCAACATCGGGCTGAAGGCTCTACTCGACCCCGACTGGGAGGGCGCATGGTGGTATGTACCCTGCGATCCCTCGACATACAGGCCCAAGCCGAGTGAATGGCTTGATAGTAAGGCGATAGACACCGAGACCCCCTTGCGCCAAGCCGCGCCTCGACGCTTGGAGGTGGAACCTGCATCCAAGCGCGGAAGGAGCGGGCGGACCGGCCGTGGGAAGACCCCAAAGAGCGATACGGTGAACCTCTGGCGTGACGTCTCCTGCGCTCCCGTGAGAAGGGACCACGGCCCCTGGTGCGAATATGGGGCCTACTGGGGAGACGTGGAGCAGAGGGTGGTGCGGCTTCTGCGCGAGCGGGCTGGCCTGGGGGACCCCTGATGGAGGAGGGCGACCTGTGGCCTGCCCGCAACGTCGCGGAGTATGCCTACTGCCCGCGTCTCTTCTACCTGATGCAGGTCGAGGGTGTCTTCCTGCCCAGCGCCGACACCGAGCAGGGCGCTGCTGTGCACAGGCGCACCGATCTGCCCAGCGAGGGACGCCCCGAGGAAGCCACCGACCCCAACAGGCCCGTGGCCCTGCGTAGTCTCACCCTCACCAGCGAGGGCCTCGGGTTGACAGCTACCCTCGATCTTGCCGAAGTGTCCGGCGCTACCGCAGTACCGGTTGAGTACCGCAAGGGGCGGCCTTGCTGGCCACACCCATCCGACGGCCCCGACAACGCATCACCGCCCGACGATGAAAGCACGCTCACCACTCCCCAGCCCTGGCCTACTGACCGTGTCCAGGTGGGGCTGCAAGCCCTTCTGCTGAGAGAAGCTGGCTATACTGTGGACCGGGCCGTTCTCTATTATGGCGCCGAGAAGCTGCGTCTCGAGATCCCCGTGGATGACGTTCTCCTCGGCGAGGCCCTCGCCACCCTCGACGCAGCCAAGACCTGCGCCCAGGGCCCCAGGCCACTGCCCCTGGTCAACGACCCCAAGTGCGTTGGCTGTTCCCTCCAGCCCTTCTGCCTTCCCGACGAGATCAACTACCAGCGCGAGATGATCGCCGGCCAGCCGGTCCGTCGTAGCCTCTGGCCACCCCGAGATGAGGGACTCCATCTCGTAGCTCAACGGCAGGCATCTCGCGTCGGCGTGCGCGGCCACATGCTGCTCGTCACAGACCGCGACGGCGAGGTTCTAGACGAAATCCCCATCGCCAACGTTGACAGCCTCGCAATCCTAGGCTATGTGCAGCTCACAACCCAGGCACTGCATACGCTGGCTGAGCACGGCATTCCCGTTGCCTTCCTTTCTTCCGCTGGCCGCCTGGTCACCTTCGTTGACCCTCTGGACTCCGTCAGTGCCAATGTGCGCCGGGCTCAAGTGCGGCGTCTCGATGACCCCACAACCTGCTTGGAATTGGCCCGCGCGCTAGTGGCTGCCAAGATCGCCAACCAGCGGACTCTCCTTATGCGCAACCACCCAGCGCTTCCCGATGTTGTACTTGCCGACCTGGCCAGAGAAGCTAAACGTGCCTCAGAGGCGGAAAGCCTGGACACCATCCGGGGCCACGAAGGTGCAGCGGCGGCCCTCTACTTCCAGCACTTCCCAGACATGTTTCCTGAGCCCGTTGCCTCTCAATTCCGCGAGCACGGCCGGCAGCGCCGTCCTCCCCCTGACCCCGTCAACGCTTGTCTCTCCATGAGCTACTCGATGCTAACTCACGAGTGTGTGTCCGCCTTGAGACTCGCCAGCCTGGAGCCCTCCATCGGTGCCTTCCACTCCTCGCGGCCTGGCCGCCCTGCTCTCGCCCTCGACCTCATGGAGCCCTTCCGTCCTCTAATCGGCGACTCCCTCACTCTCATCGCCTTCAACCGCGGAGAGCTCGCAGAGGGCCACTTCCACCAGACGGCCGCTGGCTGCCTGCTCACCCCACCAGGCCGACGCGCCTTCTTCAGCGTCTACGGCAGGCGCATGGACACCGAGATCACACACCCCCTCTTCAAATACCGTCTCAGCTATCGCCGCATGATCATGCTTCACGCCCGTATGATATCCGCCTGGCTCCTCGGCGAGATACCTGAGCTCGCCTTCCTAACGACACGATAGGACGTGAGACCCAGTGCGCTGTTATCTTGTGTGCTATGACATCAGCGACCCCAAGCGCCTTCGCCGTGTCCTTCGGGTCATGAAGGGTTACGGCAGGCACTGGCAGCTCTCAGTGTTCTTCTGTGTCCTCAAGTCCCTTGACAGAGTGCGTATGCAGAGAGACCTCGAGGCCGAGATGAACCAGAAGGAAGATCAGGCCGTGATCGTTGATCTCGGCCCTGACGAGGAACAGGCACGCCAAGCCATCACCGTAATCGGTCCCAGTTTGCCTCCAATGCAAAAGAGCGTCACGGTGATCTGAGGGCCACGACTCCTTGTTCCCCTGCTGTCGCCGCGACCGCTTTGTGCCGCCAGCCCTACAATCATCCTTGACACAACCCATGTACGCTTCTATAATGCCTTCAGCTTCCTATAGGGAAAGTCGTTTCCACGGCATGTGTCTTCCCCTTAGCTGGGTTTGGCACCGTGGCGCAGGTTAAGTATGGATTGTGGGCGTCTTTGGCTGCCTGGTGGCGGAGGGGATGTCTCCGTACCACAAGGGGGCTCCTTGACAGCAAGATCGTGCGAGGGGCAGGCTCCCCTCGAACCCTGCGAGTATGAAGGTGGCGCAGGAGATGCCTGGGCATGCTCGCGACCCAGCAATCGCAAGACCTTACGGCCTGTTGAGCCATCCCGAGGAGGCTCTTCCGAAAGATCTCACGGTGCATGCTCGTCAGAGGAGGCATGAAGCCGCTTCAGACAAGGGCTCCTGGGGATGACGGTAGCCGCCTCTAATCCGAACTTGACCTGAGGACACTGGCTCCTCGCGTGAGTGGGCGGAAAGGATAATTGAGCGTAGCCGCCTCTAATCCGAACTTGACCTGAGGACACCTCCAAGACGAGTACTATCAACATCAGGAGCGAATGGTAGCCGCCTCTAATCCGAACTTGACCTGAGGACACCTCCTGATATAAAGATAGAAGCGGTTGTTCTACCGTAGCCGCCTCTAATCCGAACTTGACCTGAGGACACTGACGCATGCGGGGAGGAACTCGTGGGGGTGGGGTAGCCGCCTCTAATCCGAACTTGACCTGAGGACACGGGCCTATCGGCCCCGCTCCAGCGCCGTCACCACGTAGCCGCCTCTAATCCGAACTTGACCTGAGGACACCAACGCTAGGCATTTCTATCATCTCCTATACTATGTAGCCGCCTCTAATCCGAACTTGACCTGAGGACACTAGGTGCATGTCCCAGGCTTCCGCCCGCTCCCCCCACGTAGCCGCCTCTAATCCGAACTTGACCTGAGGACACATGAGGAGAACTTACCAACAAGAGGACCTTTGGGGCAGTGTAGGTCACTGTGAAGGCGGCGGAGGTCTTCGCGTGCCCCCGGGCCTGGCAGGACCACTGCCCTGTGGCTTGGCGACTACTTGAATGGATTCCGCAGCGTGGTGATCTGGCCGAACGTGTTGCGGGTGTTGTTCCACTTGCCGTGACCGTCGCAGAAGGCGTGATTCTCGCCGCCATTGTGCCGACAGGCACTGCCGTCGTCGGTGTTGACCCCGTCGAGGGGCGCCCCATCACCGTCGCAACACACGTTCGCCCACACAAACATGCCGCTCTCGTCACCACACATGTGTGCCGAGTCGCCCAGCAGCAGTGTCTCCGCCGGCCTTGTGATGCGCGACTCCTTGACGGGGGCGCCTCCGTTATGGCTACGGCTCATAATCCAGCCGTTCCACGCATAGCCGTAGGAAACGGGACCGGGAAAGGCATATGGTACGCTGGCGCGACCGTATGTAGACCAACCGGGTTGGGGGTTGTTGGTGGGAACGCCTTGACCCGAAGGGCATAGGAAGATATGCACGTTCTTGACGTAAGGAAATACGGCCGCCGGCGGGGCCAGAGGCATGACGGTAGCATCCAGCCACCGGTCCCAGTATGGATAGGTCTCGTCGTAGTCCTGCACGTACATCAGTGTTCCCAATGCTAGCTGCTTGACATTGCTCAGGCAGCTTGCTTGGCGTGCCTTCTCGCGGGCGCGGGCGAACACGGGGAAAAGAATGGCCGCCAGGATGGCGATGATTGCAATCACCACCAGCAGCTCAATGAGAGTGAATCCACGCTTCATCGTTCCTTCCCCTTCTGAGAGTAACTACTCACCTTGCCTGCCCTGTCCCTGAAACGGCACTTGGTGTGGGTCAAGTTCTGCAACAATCGTAGTACCCCCTCCACCGAATGTCAAGATCGCGTAACTACTCACCTTGTGGATAGGGGGCTGAGGGAAGGGCAGGAGGGGAGCGCCTGGGGTCAGGAGGTTGGTGAGCGTGTGGAGGGCATCCTCGCTGCGCTTGGCCGCCGTTTCGATGACCGTCGCCATCGTGGCGAAGGCGGCCGGGGCCTTGGTGGTCGGGCTTGGGCCCGCGTTTCTGCTTCGGTTTGCGCTCCGGGCGATTGGGCTTGCGGGGCTTGGAGGGGGGAGAACGGAGGAGTTAGAGGCGCCTTTCGGCGGCTGGGTGAGGCGGTTGATCGCCCGCTCCAACTCCGTCATGCGCGCCTGCGACTGCTTGTTGTTGGAGGAGGGCGGCCTGCTGCTGGAGAATGATCTCGATCAATTCGGCCTTGGGAAGCTGCTCCAACTGCTTGCGTGTCATGGCAGAGTCCCCTGCTGTCATGGTGAGTGCGTCTGGGCCGCCTGGTAGTTGGGACGCCGGTTGCCGCGAAAGGTCCCTCTGTGGTCTTGACAAACAGGGGGTGACTATAATTGTGGCAGAACTTGACCCGCACCAAGCGCCGCCTCAGCGGCAGGCCGGGCAAGGTGAGTAGTTACGCGTACGGTACCCAGTCGAGGATCAGCTCACGGTCCCC
>JAKORR010000701.1 GCA_029777735.1 Armatimonadota bacterium
GACATGAGCTTGGCCAGCTTGTCAGGGTCCGTGAATACATTCGACATCCGCTTGGAAGCATCCAGCGCAACCATCCGCGTGATAGTCGCCTGTTGCCGATGCCTCTCCACGTACTCGCCAAGGGCCGTAGCCGCGAGCGTGGCAGGAAGGAGCCCCCGAGCCTCAGCGATAGCTGAAAACTCATCTGAGAGCCCCTGTGACAGTTTTACGCGCACCTCGACACTACGACGGCGCGATTGATCCAACTCAGCGACAGTACCCACCATTTATCCCTCGTTCTGACATAACGAGGGACACTCTACGCAAGCGACATAGCCACGTCAACGCCCGTAGGTTTTGGCTGGTAGTGCGAGACCATGGAGGCACCTCGCTGCACGACCTTGCGACCAATGACCTGAGCCGCCATATCGCCATAGAGGACGATCGCCATAGCCCCCACCTTGGCAACATCAACCGAGTGCTCAATGAGCGAATCCATCCGCTCGAACAGAGTGCGCTCCCGCCGCTCACCAAGCACGTAGCCCTCGCCGTGAGCAGACCACCCGGAGAAGTCAGGCGGCACCTCAACGAGCGACCGGCCGGCGTGGTGGTAGAACAGATCCCGAGGATGCAGAGCATCCCGCAGCGTAGCCCCTACGCCCGACTGGACAGCGACCTCCACGCGAACGATTGAGCCGGGCTCAGCGTACCCACGGGAGAGGCGCTCGTGACGCTTGTCATACACCTTGGCCCAGACGTCAGCATTGGCCTTGTTCCCGAGATACACCGTACCCGTCTCCGCCCCGTCACAGTCAGCCCCGAGCAGGTACGTGCACTGCGACGGCAGCAGCCGCTTACGAGTCAGGGAGAGCTCCCCGGACGACGCAGCCTGTTTGACCTGGGCAATGACCGCTGGAGGACTGGCGACATGGTAGTCAGCCGTCGCATGAAGCATCGACACGCGATGCGGGAACGACGCCAAGACCGCGAGATACTCAGGGAACAGACCACGCTCCCGAAGCCGACGCAGCACCGCACCAGACGCCGACACGACGAGCACCTTGCCACGCGGCTTGATCTTGAGCATGCCGTCAGGGACAAGCTGGACCTTGCCATTGACGAGCCGAGGATCGAAGAACCGGAACCCCTCGCCCTCTACCTCCTCGAAGGCCCCGAGTGACTCGACCAGAGGAACCACCGCAGACCGCAATGCATCCGCGTTGTCGACAGGAGTCGTGACGTTGAGATAGTCCGTGAAAGGACTTGCCAACATTGACCCATCAGAAAAGCACCGTAAAATAGCCATCAGAGCAGCCTCCACCGCTGCTAGGCCGAGAAAGGACTGCCATCCTGACTCGGCTTTTTTTCGTCTAAAAACCGACCCTATCCGAACCGCTCCCCTATCGAATCCCCGCTATTAGCATGTCGGGGATTCGCGAAAAGCAGACGCTCGCCGCTAGGCAGCCGGTGGGGTTAAAAAACAACCCCACCAGCAGCCCGGAGCGTACCGTGAGGCATGCCGCGTCAAGTGGCGGTCCTCGCCCGGTCCCCCCACGGCGGCGCGCCTGGCGGCGCATCCGGCGTGGGGAGCTGCGGCCTCCGGTCCGGCACTTGACCCGTCCTGCCCCACTCTCACACCTCCGGCGCCTTGATGTCGTTAATCAAAGCCACCACCGATGGCTCAGCGAGAGCCGCAGACATGAGCTTGGCCAGCTTGTCAGGGTCCGTGAATACATTCGACATCCGCTTGGAAGCATCCAGCGCAACCATCCGCGTGATAGTCGCCTGTTGCCGATGCCTCTCCACGTACTCGCCAAGGGCCGTAGCCGCGAGCGTGGCAGGAAGGAGCCCCCGAGCCTCAGCGATAGCTGAAAACTCATCTGAGAGCCCCTGTGAC
>JAKORR010000702.1 GCA_029777735.1 Armatimonadota bacterium
AACAACGTCCCCAGCACGAGCCCGGTATTGCCAAGGCGCGCCAGCAGCGAACGCCGGAGCCGGGTGAACCAGCCATCGGATGTAGTACCGGAAGCGAGTGCAGCGTCGTCGTCCTGTCGCATCAAGTATCCCCTGCGAGTGGTCCCCTTGGGCCAATATACCAGACACGGATAGGCGTTTTAACCGCATGAGGCCAACCGCACCACCTACGAATATGACGGCCACGACCGCCGGGTGAAGCTGCGCTACCCGCACCCCACCACGGTTGGCACCTCATCGACCACCGACTACGAGCAATTCACCTACAACGCCGTCGGCAGCCTCACGAGCCACCGAAAGCGCAGCGGCGAAACCATCACGCTCGCCTACGACAACCTGCACCGCCTGACCAGCCGCAGCTACCCCACGGCCGCCGACAACGTCGCCTTCGCCTACGACCTGCTGGGCCGTCGTACCCAGGCCAAGTACGCCGACAACAGCCACACCATCAACTACGTCTGGGACGGCTCACCAACACCACGGCCGGTGGCAAGAGGCTCGCCTACCACTACGATTCGGCGGCCAATGCAATCGGCTTAACGTGCTTTATTTTCCGTTTTCTGAGACGACCCCAAACCGGGGATGAGCCCGAAAGTGGCAACCGTTCAAAAGCCCGCGCAAGCCACGCAAACGGGCAAGCCCTGCCCTACCCCTGGCCGCAGCCCTGATCGCCTCGCCCTGGGCCTCCTGGCAAGCCGGGAAGCCTGTTTTCCTTTTCCTGAGCGCAGCGGGGCGGATTCAAACCTTCTTTTCTGGATAGCTAGCAGGGGGAGCCGACCGCCTTAAGGCGGATCGGGGGGCCGCAGGCCCACAAGGGGGGTCGAGTCCGGTGCGAAGGCGAAGCCGTAGCGCGACAGGGGGGAACGCAGTTCCCCCGCGGACTGTTCTCGCCCGCTTTCGCGGGCGCATTTTTTGGTTCCCTTCCGGGGGCCGTCGGCGCGATAGCGCCTTTCACCCCCCTTTGGGGGGCACTTATCAAAGCGGTGCCGGTGGGTGATGTAACGATGCTGCTGGCTTTGTGGCGTGCATGGCAAGGCGCTGGAAGCCCGTAGGGGGCGAGACTCGTAGAGGCTCGATGCGAAGCACGACATAGCCGGTTCTCGCTCGGCGGGAATGCCCCAGATGGGCCTTTTTGGGGCCTTGGACGCGACTTGTCCACAGGGGCAGGGGTTAAATACCGGTTATAAAAAGAAGAGGTTAAAGACAGTTATAGGGGTGTGCATAACGCCTTAAAAGTCTTTTGAATCAATGACTTGCGGAGCATGCGCCGGGGGTCAAAGGTCGCTAGTCCGGGGGTCAAAGGTCGCTAGTGGCGGGGGTCAAAGGTCGCTAGTCCGGGGGTCAAAGGTCGTTACCGGGCGTATGTGCGCCATATGGTGAATAACGGCAAACACTTAGCGGCCCTGCCCGCCCATCCTGGAAGGCCTCCCGTGCGAAAAAACGGGGGTCAAAGGTCGTTAGTTGGGATCAAGTCCGGGCAGCTCGAACGACGTGCACCAGCCCGCCGCGCGTGATCTCGAAGCTCTCCAGAAAGCCCATGCTCTGAAGCGTCTCCAAGGCGCGTTTGATGGTCTTCTTGGCCTCGCGTAGCCGCTCCTTCTGCTTGGCGGTGCGTGCGGCCTCGTCGAGCTGCTCGTCCTCCGGCGCTTCAAGGGCAAGGCCCGCGCCCTTGGCCAGCGTCTCGATCTTGTGATCGAACGGCTCACGGTGCGACGAAAAGAAGCCATGCAACCAGGTCGAAACACCCTCGGGCAAGGCTAGGCGCGTCTCCCAATCGACACGGCTATAGAGCTTGTCAAACAGGAAAAGAAGCTCGTTCTCCGGGCTGAAAACGCGCACCGACCAGGGCGCTCCGTCCGTCTTCTTGCTGTAAGTGAAGTCCACGATCAGGCCCGTGCTGACCCCTCGGTCAAACCGGCTGCTGTAGACCTCAAGCGAAGCGGTATTGAGGCGGCGAAGGGTCGTCAGAAGGCGCGTGTAGCTCGTGCCCTTCTGGGGCCATTTGATGGCCTTGAAGAAGCTGTAAGGCGTGAAAAACACCTGGGGCGAGCGCGATTCCTTGGACATGTGAACCAACTGCATCCAGACGGTTTCATCGTCCTGGCGAAGCTCTTCCCCGATGTAGACCACCTCGCCGCCACCGATCACGGGCACGACCAGCGGCGCATTGGCGCGGTACATGTCGCGGCGCTCTTTGCGGTTCTTGGCAGAGAAGACAGCGCACCGCACCAGTTCGTTAGGGATTCCGCGCTCACTCTCCGGCCACAAAGCCAACTGCCCGGCCGCGTGGCGGGCTGCAAGCTCGTCGCGCTTCTTGGCGCGGGCCTTGGCGCGCGCGTTGTCGCCCAGCTCCTGAATGCGGGTCGCTATGTCTTTGCGTGGTTCGCCTGGGGTTTGCGCGCTCATGGCTGGCCCTTACGCTTGCTGCGTCACTTCTCGAAGGTAGAGGTCGAGGGCTTCGAC
The DNA here is from genome assembly GCA_029777735.1 of Armatimonadota bacterium. Taxonomy (GTDB): domain Bacteria; phylum Armatimonadota; class Zipacnadia; order Zipacnadales; family FEN-943; genus JAKORR01. The sequence continues at coordinate 2,503 of JAKORR010000702.1, forward strand.
AAAGATTTCTTGGCTCTTCTTGTCCAGCTTCACGCCCAGGGTCTTCAAGGCCTCGTAACGCTCGCGGTCGAGCTTCACGGTCAAGGCCTTGTAGTAGTCCGGCCCTGCGGCCTTGGCTGCTGCTGGCTGTTCCTGCGGTTGCACCTGGTGCGTGA
>JAKORR010000703.1 GCA_029777735.1 Armatimonadota bacterium
AGGGCACGTAAGCCTCTCAAAGCGCGTCATCTTGCCTGCCATGGTGTCCCGAGAGGGAATCGAACCCCCGCACCGCGGGCTTCAACCGCGTGCCCTACCTGCTGGGCCATCGGGACGAGAATGGGGTGACTGGGGGGACTTGAACCCCGCATCTCTCGGTTCACAGCCGAGCGCTCTAACCAATTGAGCTACAGCCACAGTCCACGGACTGGGATTTGAACCCAGGGCCTTCGGTTTATCGGACCGCTGCTCGCATACCAGACCGAGCTCTCCGTGGATACAACGACCGTCAGGGGGCTTGCGAGATGGTCAGCTCGCCTAACCCGCGGGTGATAGCAAATTGGTACCAACCTGCTGCCCACGTCCCCCTTTCCTTCTAGCAGGTGGGGCGGCACCGCCCCCGCCGCAAGCGAGCTGGTGCCCGCCCATCTGCGGCCCTGCTTTTGTCGAGGTGAGAGGATTTGAACCTCCGGCCCCGGGTATCCGAAACCCGTGCGCTACCAGACTGCGCTACACCTCGATTACTTCAGCTTATCCCAACACATTCTGCCGTTCAAAAACTGGGTCGGCGTGAGAGGATTTGAACCTCCGACCCCTTGCATCCCGAGCAAGTGCGCTACCAAGCTGCGCTACACGCCGATGTCTCTACCCCCGCCTACTTGACGGGGCCAAACCAATACGCCTGCATCTCCTTCAAGAACTCGGGCTTCAAAGACACGCCCGAGGCGGAGGGCAGCACCGCGTCGATGCCGCACCGGGGACAGAGGGCCGTGAGGCCCGCGTCGCACCATTCCGCCACCTCAGAGGGCCGAAAGAGGGCCAAGCACTTGAAGCACCCGCAAACCTCGCTCTTGTCGACCTCGGTCTTGTGGTGGCTCGACCAGACGTGGGCGGCCAGTACCTCAGAACGTGGCATCGTCTCCTTCTTCACGTCATCGCCCGGATCCTGCGGGCAGCTATCCGGGCGGCGATCTTCTGGGCGGACCCGTGCAGGTACGACTCGA
>JAKORR010000704.1 GCA_029777735.1 Armatimonadota bacterium
GACCCGCATCGAGCAAAGCCTCTCCGGCGAGCACCAACTCAACACCTGTGTTGGCCGGTGCTCGCTCAATCAACGCTTCCAGGATCGTGGATGCTGCCTCATCTCTTTGCTGAATGGCGCCTATGTACGCCACGCTGAGGAGGCTGACCTCATGCCAGGTCCTCTCTGTGATGTGCGCGGACACGGCATCAACCACAGGGCTAACGTTCTGCTGACCTAGCGCAACTATTGCGCAACCAGAGGCCGAATCGCTCCTGGACTTACGTTTTTATCATTTGCCCCGTCGCTGAATAGCTGATCGGCTGGCTCATTTGCTAGACAACAGGGCATTGGCCGGCCCTCTGGAGCGCCGTGAACCCGAGCTTGGGCCACGACGGGCTGCAACCACCGGCAAAAATGCCAACAGGGCCAAGGCAACTCGCTGAATGCCTTATGTTGCGGCTCGACTGACTCTATGTTGGCTGATTTGAAGTCCATCGGCTTTGCGAAGTGGCACATAAGGCCCCTCGTCGGGCAGCCCCAAATGATCATTTTGTCAGCCCGTAAGCGATTCGGGCCGTGGTTGCGCAAGACCTACGCTAGCTGCGCCAGAGCTACAGCCGCCAGATATTCCTGAAAGGTAAGATGAATGAAGCCGTATTCACGCGCACCTCGTTCCAGAAGCAAACCAGCATGTGTGCGAACATCCTCTAGGAACTGACGTGTTGCCTTCTCCGGATCGGCGGCTTCCCGCTCCCTGAAAATGCCCTCCAGTTTGCGCTGTAAAGCCGCTTGCTTGACAAGACCTACACCTGGACTCGTCTCGTGCATCCACAGGGCCAGGGGAGCCAGGATGCGAAGCGTCTCCAGCACATCCAGATCGGGCGCCGGTGGCCGGTCCAATCCCCTGGCCAAGTTCCAGTGCCGGAGCAACGTCTCTACGTACTTCTCGTAGAGTTCCACCCGTCGTTCAGGCAGAGTGATCCCCTGCCGTTTCATCAGTGCCAGGATGGTCAACAGCAGGGGATTGGCAGCCAGCTGCTCTACACCCGGGTCGCGTTGTACGGCAGCAAGCAACTATGACCGTTCTCGCTCCGCGTCCCGCGCCGCGACCGGCGTCTGCCCTGCTACGGCTCGTTCCACCGCAGCCGTCCATTTGCCCACGAATAGTTCGGTCTCCTCTAGGTCGAAATCCAACAGAGTGCATTCTCCTAGCCCTTCGGCAGAGGGACGGACGTCGCGATAGCCGACGATGCGGCTTGTGAGGACGAAACGATTGCCTGCCTTGCGCTGGGCTGCGAAGAAGTCGATCACCTTGTCGACGACGAGTTTGCGCTGCTCGACGGCCCTGACTTCGTCGAGGCCGTCAAGCAGCAGGAGCACCCTTCCCCCTGCCAGCACACTTTCCAGGAGCGGCTCGAATGGTCCCTCAATGTCCCGGTCGCTGAAATAGCTACAAATGAAACGTTTCAAAGGAATGTCGGCCTTTGCCAGCGCATTGGCATAGGCCGATAGGGGCACCAGAACAGGCAGCCGCCCTGGCAGCCCAACTTCCTCTCCTCTGCCCAAAGCCAGCAAAAGAGCTACGTATTTCAGGAAGGTGGTCTTCCCGGCGCCAGGGTCCCCCAGAATGACGAGGCCGCTGTGTTCTCGCAGGAGGTCAACGACGGGCAACGGCTCGCTCAGCCGCTCGCCGACGGACTCAACTTCCTCCTTGCTCAGAGGCCGTCCGGCAAGTTGCAGGTGCCGGGACCATGTTTCCCCTATCGGCATATCAACGCGGGCCCTGAGGGGCACATACATGTCCAACAGGGGCAGGCGCAAGGCCACACGGTCGGACACTCCCATTCCACGGAAGTCGAGGTATTGATACCGTTCAACCATGTACTTCAGGAAGCGGTCGGTGACCCGCCTCAGCTCATCTCCGGAGGGCAATTGCCTGCGGTCGCCTGCTCTCACCCCGGTCAGGATTTGCTCCAACAAGCTGGTCTGCTTCTTCAGTTCCTGGCTCTGGCGGCGGGTTTCCTGTAACTGCTCCTGCGTTCGCTCGGCGATGCCGCGCAGCAGCCCGATCTTGATTGACTCAAGGATCTCAGGCTCGTCCGCCGCTGCATCGTAGAAGGCGGATACGAAACGGGCAACCACCTCTGAGAAATCCATCTCCTCGTGTAACAGCTCGGGCTCGTAGTCGAGCCTCGAGAACTCGTTCGTCAGCAATTCCAGGTCAAGCGTTGTCTCCGGACGGGGATCGATCACCTGCGAGAGTTCCCCAATGACGGTTTCTCTCGTCGCCCACTCGCCCCCCCACATAATGCTGGATCAGGTCCACATCGTTTGACATACCGTGTGCCGTCACTAACAGCGCCTGCACCATCGCCCTGTCCAGTGCCTTGCGCTTTGGCTCTGGCGCGAACGCCTTTCTGACGGTGTAGCCGCTGGCATCAAGTAGACGGCCCCGCCATGTCAGCGGCGAAATTGCCCAGGGCGCCGATCAGCAAGTCCTGGGCAGGCTTGGGCAGGTTATTAAACCAGGAGAGGTCCATCGTCGCACCCCTTGAAAGGCAGTGAGTACGGGCGAGACTGGCATTGAGGCTCGTCAAACGGAGTCTGGCGACAGACCGCCATTGCGCAAGTCATCATACGTACTGGCGGCGCCCTCTGTCAACTGCTTCTGCCATTGCATCCTCCTGGCGACACAACCACCGTTCGCATCGTCCGCGAAGGATCTCTCTGTGAACCTTGTGCATGGGGACCATACTTTTGGATGGTTTCATGACCATACTTTTGGATGGCTGCAATCTTAAAGAAGCCGCACAGAACTATGCAAAAGTATGGTTAAAGAACCGTACTTTTGCATGGTTGTCTACTATACTTGCGTATGGTTGAATCGTACATATATGTCACAAACACAAAAAAACGGCCAAGAATACCGGTGAAACGCCGAAATACCTATTGACAACAGCACAAATCGGTGCTATGCTCACGATCAAGAAATGGCTACTGCGCCTCCTTGCGCGCAGTGGCCATTTTGTTTTTCCGGCCCATTCTCAGGAGAACGCCCATGAATCACTCCCGCCGCACCCGCCTCGCCCTCCCCCTCCTTCTCGGCGCCGTCACCTTCGCTCTCATCCTTCTCGCCCTGTGGCCGCACGAGCCCGACACCGTGGCCGTCGTCGTCGCTGCCCGCGACCTGGGCGCCGGCAGCGTGCTCACCGCCGCCGACCTCAGCACCGTCACCCTCGAGGCCAGCACCGCCCCGGCCGGCGCCGCCGGCGACCCGGCTCCCCTGGTCGGCCAGACCCTGGCCGTCGTCCGCTTCCAGGGCGAGCCCGTCACCGTTCGCCACCTGGGTCCGGCGGTGGCCGTGCAGCCGGACGAGCGGGCCGTCTCCCTCCAAGTCCGGCAGGACCAGGGTCTGGCCGGCATCCTCCGCCCCGGCAGCATGGTCGGGGTGGTCGCGACGCTGGAAGACCCGGACGGCAACATCCAGGCCAAGGCCATGCTCGAGGACCTGCGGGTCGTCTACGTCAGCCCCGACTTCCAGGCCCGGCCCGACCTCCCCGTCACCGCCCAGATGACGGTCCAGAACGGGACCGCCACCACCTCCGGGAGCGGCGGGATGGTGCCCAGCCGCTCCGGCGGCTCGGCCACAGGCTCCACCACCGCCGCCCGGGACGGCGTCATCATCGTCGCCGCCCCCATCGCCCCCAAGCCGGTCTACTACACCCCCATCACCGAGACCGTCCCCCTCACCTACACCCTGCTCGGCGAGACCGACACTGCAGGCGAGCTCGTCGCCGCCGGTCCGGTCACCGTCACCCAGCCCGTCACCGCCACGAGCGGCGCCAAGGGGAGTGCGAAGGCAGCCACGACCACAGCACCGCAGCTGGCGGTGTGGCACGAGCCGGTGGGGGCGCCGGACATGCTGCACGCCCGCAGCGTCTGGGTGTCGCCGGTCGAGCTGCTTGCCGCCCTCAACGCCCAGAACCAGGCCTGCACCCTGGTGCTCATGCCGGAGCAGGCCGACCCCTACGTCACGCCCGGACTCAACCTTGC
>JAKORR010000705.1 GCA_029777735.1 Armatimonadota bacterium
CTTGCTATTCTTGATGCAGCCGGTAGTGCGTTCAACTACGTACGATCGGCTAGTGCTGGGCCTCAACCGGCCGATGCCAGTCACAAAGATCGTCGATTTCGACCCGACAGCCATCACAGGCGTCATAGTCGGCGCTATCCTCGGTGGGTTCCGCGAAGTAGCCGCCACCATGCTGTGGATCAAGGTGGACGAGCTGTGGGATCAGGGCAAGGGCACCCAGTTCCAGACTCTGAACCTCATGCGGGCTGTTACGCTCTTGGATCCTCACTGGATCGAACCGTGGCGCATAACTGCCTGGCACCTGGCCTACAACCTGTATGTGGAAACAGAGGACCCTGAGGAGCAAGCCCTTCTACTGGAGAAGGCTGTGGCCTGTCTCAAGGAGGGCATTTCCTGGAACCCCGATATTTACGACCTGTACTTCGAGCTGGGGTGGACTTACTTCGATAAGGTCAAGGACTACGAGGAAGCCACCAAGTGGCTGGAGGCTTCGATCCAATTCGAGCATCCTGAGTACATCGAGCGCCTTATAGCCCACGCCTACGAACGCATTCCCGACATCGATCGCGCCCTTGACTGGTATGACTACTGCATCAAGCGCAACCCAGGGGACCACACCGCCATAGGTGCCACCACGACCATTCGCGAGCGCTACCTGCGTTCCTGGAACGAGATGAAGGCAGGACGATTCGACGAAGCCCTGCGCGAGCTCCAGTACTACATGCTTGTAGATCCGCAGGACGTGATCGGAATGCACCTCCAGGCACTTATCTACGAGCGCAAGGGCGACAAACGCAAGGCCTACGACCTGTGGAAGCTGGCGGGTGAGAGTCGCGCGATGGATGACTATGCCCGCTGGCGTGCAGCCAAGCTGGCGGTCGAGTTGGGGCTGCCAGCGCCAGCCGAGCCACGTTACCTTTTAGAGATGAAGAGCAAGCGCCTGGCTGTTCCCGCACGCAGCGCCGAGTAGGGAGCTGGCGCCCACGGAGATCTAGGGTGATGACGGGACCGAAGTGTTCTAGGGGGAGAGAGTCTTAATCTCCCCGTTTGCTTTGCTGGCCTCCTTGCGGCGGTCTGGGGGCGGGTAAAGTCGTGGGCGATGCCGGGGAACTGGGCAAGTCAGTTTCGCTGCGCTGTTCTGGGGTCAGAGAAGAGAAACTGGATCGGCTTCGAGAAGCATAGGTCGTCGATCAGCAGATCTGGCAAGCCGATGCAAAGCTCCAAGCCGAGGGTACGGGGCGCAGGTAACGCCCATCAGCTTGCTGTCGAAAGAGCCCGAGGGCGCCTTGCCTCAGCGGGCGGCGAAGTGGCGCTAGGCGCTGGGCTGCCACAGCTAGGCAAGCCTAGGCAAACTGCGCGATTCAGGGATCGTCAGCCACTGCTGAGGCTGAAAGTGACGTGAGAGTACTGGCCTTTGTATAGCAGCAACAGGCCCTCAGACTCAGTACGCCGACGATCGGGTGGGAGGAATTGTCTCATACTTCGCGCCTTAAGGGTCTAGATTCTCGCTGGAGCAGGACAACGCAGCCGTCGTGGCCCAAGGCAAGAGTCCGGCCATAGCAAACTTGGCGCCAGTTAGGGAGCACACCCCGTCCCTCGCTCTGCCGAGGTGGCGACGTGGGTAGGACAGAGGCGCAGAGCGACGGGTAGGACTGGCTAGGCGAGACTCTACCGGGTGGATCTCCCGTGAGAGGAAGCAGCGTGTAACCGTGGGCGGTGCTTGCGTGCTACGTGGGAGCCGGCCTTCGAGCGGGGTGTGGACGCGCGGCGACGACGCCTTGGGCTCTCGACCCTAGTTGCTGCGAGGACAACACAACCTGATTTGCAAGTTGCTAGAGGGAGGGCGCTGAGCAATGAGGCCGCGGGCGTTCACGCTTGTCGAGCTTCTTGTGGTCATTGGTATCTTGTCGGTGCTGGCGGCGATCCTGTTTCCCGTCCTTTCGCGCGCCCGAGAGAAGGGGCGCCACGCAGCCTGCACTACCCATCTCAAGCAGGTGGGGCTGGCGCTTCAGGCCTACTGCAATGACTACGACGAGCGTTTTCCCCTCGATGCGGACCGTGGGCAGGGCTCCTTCTGGTATGAGCGTTTGATGCCCTACACCCGTAGCGAGGAGCTGGGCGTTTGTTCTGTCGAGGGCAAGCGCAGCCGCCTTCCTGCCGGCGGTGACCATGCCTACGAGTGGAGCTACGCGCTGAGCCACGTCATCTGCCGGCTGGACATGTGGGGAGGCAACACGCTGTTCGACCTTTCGCGCATCCACGCGGACGTCGATGTGGCGCGGATGCTCATGGTTGGGGAGGGCTTGGCAGATCGCATGCAGCCTAGCTGGTTCGCAGCCTCGTGGTGGCAATATGAGTATTACCACGTATTCCACCACCACGGGCTATCCAATGCGCTTTTCGTGGACGGGCATGTGAAGGCCCTACCCACCTCTGCCCGCTTCAGCGCCTACCCTGGCGTGTTGCAGGGGCAATGAGGAGACTTCGTGAGGAAAGCGTGGCGCTGCAGCCGCCGGCTTGTCAGACCTTTGGGGGTGGAAGATTGACACTGAAGCCCAGCAGCGGGCGTTGATCGCGGTCGCGCAGGCTCGCAGGCGGGTTGCATCCCCAGTGCGCGTGAATCACCGCTTCACCCCTCAACCCCCGCGCCAGGTGCAGCTCGATACCCCCGTCGTCATAGGGGGCCACCTGCGTCACTGCCACCAGCCCTGCCTCGTCCTCCGCCACGAAGTCCGGGCCCTGTCCAACCCAGCACCAGCCGGCGGCCGGTCGCTCTACCTTCAGCACCACTACCGAACGGTTTTTGGCGACCTCAGCCCCGCGCAGCGCGATGGCTGTCCGGGACAAGTTGCGTCCGTACACGGCTCGCAGTGCCTCCCGCGCGAAGCGCTGTCCTAGCAGGACGTTCGCCGGGGCCGACAGGTGAATCTCATCACACAGGGACAGGTCTACGGTGGGGATGAGCTCAACGCCCAGCAGTGTCTGGGCCGCCTGGCGCTGGGCCTCCCGCAGCCTTGTCCAGCTTCTGTGGTTCTCTTCGTCCGCAGGCGCGGCATATCGGCCGAGCTGCGCGGTTAGGATCGGTAGCTCGGGTGCGCCTAGGTCCCGCCGGGCAGCCGCGACGAATCGCGTGAACCGCTTGATGTAGTCCTCGCACGGCCTCGGTGCGCAGTCGCTCTCGCCCTGGTACCACACCATCCCGCGCACTCTCCCGCCAGCCAGGCGCACCATATCCAGCATGTTGACATACAGGTCTTCGCCCTCCATCCAGGCTGACAGCGGCGAGCCCCCCAGTGCAGTTGGGATTAGGCCGACGGGGTAGTTGAGCTGACTCAGCAGCAGCCGCCCGAAGGCCAACCACGGCGAGTGGGCCTGGAAGACGCCGTGAACCGTGATGGTATGCAGGCTGCGGGTAGCGTCCTCAAGCGGGTGACAGGCCAGCTTCCAACGCTCATCGCTGCCGAACAGATGCACACCCAGCGTGGGAGGATCATCCACATACCCTGTCCCTGTGCCCGAGGCGTTGCTCTGCCCGGCGATCAC
>JAKORR010000706.1 GCA_029777735.1 Armatimonadota bacterium
GGCCTCTTGCTGCTTGACCTGGCGTAGTTTCTGCTGAACCTGAGACTTGCTTATCTTGATCCGGCGCAACTGCGACCGGGGCCCCGCCTGGACGGTGCTGGCCGTAACCGCAACGACCAGAGCCGCCGTAGCGAGGACGCGTAAAGCACCTACTCCTCGGACCATAGTCAAACCTCCCGTATGTACTCCCGCGTGGCCAGAAGACTGCCGCCCAAGCCAAACATCATCCCTGCGACCACGGTGCCCACGGCCAAGAGTGCGAGCACTTCTGGACCGAAGGCAAGCTGCATGAACGGGAGCGTGCGTTCTACCTGCTCGTCCAGGTATGCATAGCCGCCGAGTAGCAACATCGCGGATAAGACACCGCTGGCAAAGCCGTACATGATCCCCTCGACGAGGAAGGGAAGCCGGATAAACCAATGGGTGGCACCGACCAACTGCATAATACGAATTTCGCGCCTCCGCGCGTAAATAGTCAAGCGAATGGTAGTGGCAACAACAGCCAGGGCAGCCAAGGCCAGAATCACGCTGAGCACCATGCCCGTGAGCTTCACACCGCGAATCAGCCGGAGTAGCTGCAGGGCTACTTCCTGAGCGTAGTGTACGGCAGTTACACCCTTGATTTTCGACGCCATCTCCACCACATCTGGTACGTCCTCCGGCCTGGTTGTTTCTACTATCAGGCAGTCGGGCAGGGGGTTGTCAAGGTACTTCATCGCCTTGAGATCCCATCCCTGCCGTACGAACAATTGCCGCAGGTTTTCGTCCTTGGGCACGAACCGCGTCTTGGCCACCCGCTGATCTGCAAGGAGAGCTGCTTCGACCTTGGCTGCGTCCGCCGTCTCGGCCAGATCCACCGTCAGGGTGGTCTTTTTGGCCTGCACCCCAAGCCACCTCTCGACGTTGACAGTGAGCAAAACAAAAATCCCTGCCACCAACAGCACCGCGCTAATGTTGGTGATCGCAGCGGCTGAGATGATAGCGTTGCGCCGTATAGACGTCCAGCTCTCCAGCAGCAGGAATTCCAGTGTATTAAGCGTCATCGTACCCGCCACCTGAGCGGTCGTCCCGGGCTATCCTTCCGTTGCTGATGCTAATGACGCGCCGCCTTAGCCGGTCCACGATCTCCCTGTCGTGGGTCGCCACGATGACGGTGGTGCCCCGGTCCGCTATATCCGCCAGGATCTGCACAATCTCCCACGATATCTCGGGGTCAAGATTCCCCGTGGGCTCGTCGGCCAGAAGAACTTGCGGCGAATTAACCAGTGCCCGCGCGATGGACACACGCTGCTGCTCTCCGGCCGACAACTCGTGGGGGTAGGCGTCAGATTTGTTCGCCAAGCCCACCAACTCGAGGGCGACCGGGACCTTCCGAAACTTCTCTCGTCGCGAGGCGCCAACCACGTCAAGGGCGAATCCAACATTCTCCCACACCTTCCGCTCTGGCAGGAGGCGAAAGTCCTGGAAGACCACCCCTACCATGCGCCTGAGAAAGGGCACGCGTGAGGACGGTAAGGCCGTCACGTCCTGCGAGGCCACGATTACCCGCCCCGAAGTCGGTCTGATCTCCCTGTAAATCAATTCCAACAGGGTGCTCTTACCAGACCCAGAAGGTCCCACAACGAACGCGAACTCGCCGCGTTCTATGTGTAGGGTGACCTCCGCCACAGCGCGGGTGCCGTTTGGATATACAACGGTAACGTTGTCGAGATAGACCATCAGCTATCTGGGTGTCGAAGAGGCGATTCCTGTCGCCATTTTGCTGCGATTCTTGCTTCAAAGCGCCCAGCGAAAGTATACCAACATGAGATACATCATCGCAACCCGACGCCTTCGCACTGATTCAATTGAGGAGCTGCGCCAGACCACAACCACGCGAGGGTTCGTCGTGACTCCCACGGGTCAAAGACGTCTCAACCGGCCAGAGGTTCAGATTCCATGGAACCAGCCCGAGGATGCAGGCGGAGGACGCCAAGACGTAAAGGCTGTTTCCAGGGACTCCTTGAGCCCTGTAGGGCGTGCTGAGGCAGTGCTACAGCCCTCCCAGCATTGACACGGCGCCTCCAAGGAACCTATGATTCGGAGAATACTCCGCGGATGGAGAACCACTTCATGGCAAGGCGTCTCGGGCTAATGGCGGTGTGTACCGCCTGTTTCCTCTTGGGGTGTTCCGCGCTGGGGGATGACCGGCTGGGTGAGGACTACACCATAGGTCCGGGGGACGTTCTCCAACTACAGGTCTTTGGCGAGAAGGAACTCAGCGGCGCGGCACGTGTAGCCCCAAGCGGTCGTATCACTCTCCCGCAGATAGGCAGCGTCGAGGTGGGGGGTCTCACGCTGAGCGAAGCCCAGAGCAAGATCACAGCAGCACTGAGTGACCTCATACGGCGGCCGCGGTTGCTTCTGACAATCGATGAGCTACAGTCCGAGCGCAAGGTCTACGTTGGAGGAGCCGTCACCACGCCGGGCCCCTACACACTCCCCTTTGGCACGACAGTGTTGGACGCTGTGATCGCCGCCGGAATCCGTCCCGATTCCGATCTCACGCAGGTTATGCTAACCCGCCCGGGTCAGACCCCGAGTACCCTCGACATCAGTGGCTGGAAGACCGCCACTGGCCTCACAGATCTGCCGTTGCTGCGCTACGGCGATGCGGTCTTTGTGCCTGAGGAGAGTCAGCGGATCACCGTTGTCGGGGCCGTGACCAATCCGGTCAGCTTGCCGCCTCTGGCCGGCGAGCGGCTGACGATTCTGGACCTGGTAGGCCGGGCCGCCGGCGGGCTCTCGCCCGAAGCCGACCCGACCACGGCCGTGATTCTCCACCGCACTGGCAACGTTACACAAGTCGACCTGCGTAAGCTGTTCGAAGAAGGCGATATGTCGCAGAACCTGACCCTGTTGCCGGGCGATGTGGTGGTCGTGCGCAAGGCTCAGCACATATCGGTTGTCGGCCAAGTGTCCAACCCTACTGTCTTTGTCAGCGGGGAGCCAGTGCCGGTCCTAATGGCACTGGCCCGCGCGGGCCAGGTGCTCCCGGGCGCCGATCTGGCCAGGGCCAGGGTCATCGGCGGCCAAGGCGCTCGTGACATCGACCTGCAGTCGCTCATCGACAAAGGCGAGAGGGCCGAAGAACTGAAACTTTACCCTGGGGACATCCTGGTGGTGCCCGAGGCGGCGCCCCAGGAAGTGCTCCTGGCCGGCGCTGTGACACGGCCTGGAGCTCTCGACATAAGCAAAATCAAGCAGCGAGATCTCCTACGTATCCTGACCGTCATAGGCCTCAGCGAAAATGCCGATGGCACCCGCGTGTGCGTATTGCGTGAGGGAAAGCAGGTGGTGGTCAACTACCGCGCTATCCTCGAAGACGCGGCGCTTGGTCTGAACGTCGAGCTGGAGCCCGGAGACGTGGTCTTCGTACCGGCTTTGGACAACGTCTACGTCTTGGGCGCGGTAGGCCAAGGCGGCAAGGTCCTTCCCTGCCCTGACGAGGGCCTTCCGCTTTTGGAGGCCCTCATAGGGGCTGGTGGCTTCGGCCCAGAGTCAGACCTCAACCAAGTTCACATCGTCAGGCCTCATTCCGAGGGCACGACTGAGCATGTACAGGTCAAGTTCGGGGACATCGGCAGAGGATACGCCCCCACGGACATCGTCGTCAAGCCCGGGGACATTGTCTACGTCGGCAAGCGCGGTAAGAGATTCGTCTGGCGCAACCTGGTTGAATTGATCTGGACCATTAGCGCTATCCAGAACATCCTCGAAGAATAGCCCAGGACCCGACACAGGAGCAGTCCTTTCCCACGCCTCCGACCAGCGGCTTCCAGGTCCCACAGGCGGGTGTCAGTTGTCTGTGGGCGAGGAGATAGCGGGTCCGGACCTTCCACGGTCAGCTCGGGTGACTGTCTCGATGACCCCGAACAGCTCTTCGGCACGTCGCCCGGGTCGTTTCTGGCCGAGATACAGCGAGCTGTCCTCGATGAGCACGGCTTGTACTCCTACTTGTCTCAACTGCTGAAGCGTGATTTCAGTCTCGGTCAGGTCCCGGCAGCACATCAGCCGCAGGAGCAGCGGCGCCGTCGGCGGAAGCCAGGCCCGTGCTGCCGTACAGAAGCCCACTGCGCCACCGGTCCCGCCCTCGCCGTAGGCTGCAGGCGGCCAGGTCAGCACCAGGCCATCTACTCCCTCCGCCGCGGCGAGGGAGCGCCAGTTCTCGTTGCCTGTCGGCACGGCGCCAGTCTGAGGCCCAGGAGTCGGCATAACCAGTGATGCCAAGCCCGAATCAACGCTTTTGACGGCGGCGCTGGCGGCCGTGACCAGCATGGCCACGCTCTGCTGGCGCAGGCTCAGGAGCGAGGGCGTGAGCTCCATGGGCAAGGGATTGAGTTCACGCCCCACGTACAATTCCTCGCAGTAGTGGCAGCGGCACGACCACCCCCCTCGTCCAAAGTGGAATCCCGGCTCCTCCCAAGCGAAGCCATCTGCCTCGATCATCCACGCCAGCGTGCGCATGGAAGTAGTGAACCACTCAAGGTAGCGTGGGTTGTTGGGACAAGCCCGCTGGAGCCTACGACCACGGTTGTCGACCTGACGGGTGTCTGGATGGACCTGGACGAAGAGGCTCGAGGGCTGTTGCTCGGCGGCCAGGATCCCATAGCCCGCGGGTACGAGGAAGAGCCTGAGGTGCTGCTCATGAACGCGCTGGGAGAAGTTCGCAACCACAGGGGCCCGCCACCGCAGTTCGTCCTCAAAGCAGCGCAGGAAAAGGGCCCAGGCTCCAGCTTGCTCCATTTGCTCGACGGGAACCTGTTCGAGCACATCCGGCGGTGCTGTCAACACCAGACCGAGGTGCATTTTGGGCCTCCCTTACAGACAACCCCCTGTTCCCCACCATTGCGATCAGTCCTGCCCGCCGTCCCGGAGGGCCAAGGCCCTTAGCCGATCTTCTTGCCGACGGCCAGAAGCGACGCGCCGGGGAGCATAGCAACTCGAGCGGCCAGCCAACTGTCGAGTCTGCACACCGCTCCCAGCACAGCGTTGACCGGGCCCGGCATCTCAAAGAGATCCACCTTTGGCGCACCCGATCTCCTGCGCGCCCGTCGAAATAGCCGGAATCCCGCAATGGCGGGCATCAGCAGCGTGACGCTGTAGTTCAGCCTTTCCACCTTCCAGCCGGCCTCGATCAGGACCGACCGCAGGCCACGTCTAGTGTATCGGCGTAGATGGCCCAGGGCCTCATCATGGTCACTCCACAGCCAGGGCAGGGCTGGTACCGTCACCACGAGGACTCCGTTCGCCTTCGTCACCCGGCGCAGCTCGGCCAGAGCCGCCACATCGTCTTCGAGATGCTCCAGCACATCACAGGCTACGACGCCGTCGAAGACGTCCTGCCCAAAGGGCAGGCGTTGCACGTCTGCTCCCACAAGCAGCGTCATGCCTCGGCCTTTGGCAAACTCCAGGGCGACAGGACTGATGTCTACTCCGACCAGACTCCAGCGGTCGCGCAGGGCCAGGAAGGTACCGCCCGTGCCACACCCGGCATCCATCAATAGGCTGCCCGGCGCGACGCGGTACTTGTCCAGCATATACCTCACCAGAAGCCGCCTGGCACCGAACCACCAGTAGGTTTCCTCGAGGCGATACATACGTTCCAGTTCTTCGGATCTCACAGCGACCATCGCATCCTGCTTGCCACCCTTAGGCCGAGCCGCGCCCCCAGGGTGAGAGATTACTCGAACTGGCGTTTGACTTTTCTTTCTCTTTGTGCTAGGTTGTAATTATCCGACAGACTTTACCAGGAGGCATCGCCTTCATGAACCGGCCCCGGCGCCTTACACCGCGACGTCGTCAGATTCTCGATTACATCCATCAGGCCATTGAAGAGCGCGGCTATCCGCCCACAGTGCGCGAGATTGGTGAGGCCGTGGGCTTGCGCTCGACCTCGACTGTTCACTTTCACCTACGCGCCCTCGAAGATGCTGGGTATCTTCACAGAGCCCCGCTGCTGACCCGCGCCATCAGACCGGTGCGCGACGCCGACAGCGACAAGCAGCGGCCAGCCAGATACTTGCCGGTGGTCGGGCGTGTGGCTGCGGGGCTCCCTGTGCTCGCTGAGGAGAACGTAGATGAGTTTCTCCCTCTACCCGACGACTTACTGCCGGGTGGCGAGGTTTTCCTACTGAAGGTACGTGGCGACAGCATGATCGAAGACGACATACGCGATCGCGACTTTGTCATCGTACAGCGTCAAGATACTGCCGAAACAGGTGACATGGTGGTTGCCCTTGTGGGCGATGAGGCCACGGTCAAGCGGTTTATCATCCACCCTGACAGAATCGAGTTGCGCCCGGCCAACCCCAATTACGAATCCATCTTCGTCGAAGAGGTTCTGGTGCTTGGCAAGGTTGTTGGAATCCTCCGCCGTTTCTAGAGACAAGCGGTACTCTACAGATCCACCGGAGGCTCGCCTCCGGTGGCATGCCCAGGCGGCTGCAGGCGTCGTAGTACGACCACAGTCTGATCGTCGAGTGGTGGCTCCGAGCTGAACTCGTTAATATGCCTGAGCAGCTCGCGACACGCGGCGTCGGCTGGCAGGTTAGTCAGTTCGCCAAGGAAGTCACGCATTCGCTGCTCCCCAAGCATCTCTCCCGCGCTGTTGCGGATCTCGACGAGACCATCGGTATAGCAGATCAGTACAGCGCCCGGCGGGACGCATACCCGCCCTGCCCTGTATTCGTGGTCTACCTTGACGCCAATGATCGGGTCCCCTGTGGCCAGCTCCGTCAGGCTCCCATCCGGTCTCAGCAACAGCGGAGGCAAGTGCCCGCAGTTGACGTACTCGACCTCATCGGCATCCGGCCATATCCTCAGCAGTACGACAGCGGCATAGCTGTCAGGATGAAGTTCGGGATAAACCCGCGCGTTGGCCTCACGGGCCACAGACGCCAGGTCCTGCGTCTTAGCTGCCGCCGTGGTCAACTCTGAGTGCAGCAGCGAGAGATGGACGAGGCCATGGACGCTCTTCCCAGCCATATCTGCCAGGACCAACATAATCGAGCCATCGCCGAAGAGATGAAAGGCGTAAAAGTCGCCACCGACCTTGCGCGCTCGCTTCATGGTGCCCGCTATTTCCCAGCCAGCCAGACAGGGAGCGGTGTCGGGCAGCAGGTGGTCTTGCAGGCGGCGCGCCAGGTCGATCTCATGGTCAATCTCGGCAAGTCGGCGCAGCTCGCGGTCGTAGGCCATGAACAGTACGCTGACGATGAAGCCCGCGGCGGGCATGAATACCGCGCCACTATCGTAGAGGATCCCCACGCTTGCGGTAAGAGAAAGGGCGTTGCCGGTGCCGTAGGCATAGGCAAAAACAAAGGCTGCAGTGGACACCAGGCCGGTGATAAGGGCACCACTCTGGCGGTACCACATGCCCGCGGCGAAGATGATGATGTAGTAGCAGTCCTTGACGCCTGAGGCGTCGTTACCGTAGCTGGCAATAACGCTGCTCACCATTATAATGTCAACAGCCAGCGACAGAGGTCTCTGCCAAAGGAGGGGTGAGCGTCTGCGCCACCAGACTGCGAAGACGATGACGGTGTAGACAACACCGAGACCGACTCCGCACCAGGCCGCCAGAGCCTCCCGCCCGGCGCCACTTGCGCTGGCCGTAATAGAGAAGGCCACGAGGAAGGCGCTGCGGAATAGAGACACGGCAATGTCGGATTCTTCAGGGGCGACCTGCGAAAGAGCATGCCGTGCCGGCGACCTGAACAAGCGGGTCTTCACCTCCCGACGCCGAGGAACGATCGGCAGCCATGCCTTTATTGTGGAGTGCAGGTGCCTTTCGCGCAAGTGACACCGCTTATGGGCGGCGGCGAGGCGTAAGGGGA
>JAKORR010000707.1 GCA_029777735.1 Armatimonadota bacterium
ACAGGCTTTTCACGGACATCGGCACGGTAGACATCTGCCTGCAGTTCGCTGCCGCAAAGCATGTACGCACCGAACGTGACCCCGTGTCCCTGCTCCGCCTTCTGCAAGTCAACCTCTTGGGCACGATGGATTTCACAGCAGCCCTGCAGGGGCATTGCCCCGACGCGCAGTTGTTCGTCGTATCCACCGATAAGGCCGCTGATCCCTCCAGCTTCATGGGCGCCAGCAAACGGCTCATGGAAATGGCGATCCTGGGGACTTACCCCCGCGCGACAACCACCAGATTCGCCAACGTGGCGTTCTCCACCGGGTCATTGCTGGAGTCGTGGCTCATTCGTCTGCGTCTGGGTCAGCCCCTCGCGGTACCGGCGGACACCTGGCGATTCTTCGTCTCACCCCAAGAGGCTGGCCAACTCTGCGCTCTGGCAGCCACCGCACCGGCCGGTAGCGTCGTGGTCCCCGATGAGCAAGCCACGGGGTTGGTGGAATTGCAGCGCGCCCTCGAACGTGTACTGGCCACGGAGAACCTGACTGCGGCTCAGCTGCGGAACGAGGCAGCGCTGACTGAGGCTGCCATCCTCGACGGCTTCTACCCAGTGGTCGTGACCCCGCGCGACACCGCTGGAGAGAAGCAGGCTGAGACGTTCGTGGGCGTTGGTGAGCATCGCGACGCATGGCTCCCCTTCCTCGACACAGTCCGAGCAGTCAACCAACCTGAGGAGGCCAATGCTTTCGCCGCCTGGCTTCGAGGGGTCATCGCCGACCCTGATGGCCCCTTGACTCTTGACTCTCTGGGCACGGCCGTGAGCGCAGCGCTCCCTGAGTTCACACATGTGGCGAGCAGCAAAAGGTTGGACGACCGCATCTGATGCCAACCTCGCGTGGACCCGCTGGGCGCCAGCTTAAGCGTCTGTGACGACAGCGCAGCCCTGGGTCCGCTAAGACGATCTCCGTGAATGAGCGTGACATCAGGTCGACAGGACCGGATTCGCTGCACGGTATCCTCATGCTGCAAGTCAGTCAGTGCCCACGTTCAGGGGAGGCCATGGAGTCAAGACGTGGCACGATTCTTGCTGCCTCAATTGCAGCTTTGCTCACCGCCATCCTGGGCCTGAGTTTTCTGGCCCGTAGCGAATTCTTCAACCCCTTCGACGAGAACTCCCACTACGACTACGTGGTCCGCATCGCCAGCCAGGCCAGCCTGCCACCTCGCGACGCCGCCATCAGTCAGCAGGCCCTGCAGGACTGGGCGTGCACTGAGGGTCTGGGATTCGATGAATTGACCTGTGGGGCACAGGTCCAGGACCCGGCCAAGGCGCCATGGGAGGGGGCCAACACCGCCCTGCGGTATTTCCCGACGTACTACGCGTTGACCGCGCTCCCCACGCGCATCATCCACGACGTCGCCAACACGACGTGGTTGGATGCTGCGCGGATCGCCACGACGGGATGGCTGGTGCTGCTGGCCGTCGGGTTGGTCCTGCTGACTCGACGGCTGGGTATGGGTGTCTTGGCATCGCTGGCTACTTCCGTGCTGGTGTGCTCGATGCCCATGGTCGTGGTGCAGGGGACCAGCATGAACAACGACGTGGCTGGAGTGGCGATCGCAGTACTCGCGGTGTGGTCCTGGCTGGCACTCACCGGCAGATCGACGCGCACGCGGTTGCTTGTCTCCGGTGGGCTCGCGCTGGCGGCGATGACGGTTAAGGAGAACGCCGTGGTCGCGGTGCTGGCCATCGCGCTGCTGGAGTGGGGCGAGCAGTACCGGACCTCACATCCTGAACGATCGGCGTGGCGGGCCCTTCGCCTCCCGACGCTTCTGGTCACTGTCATCGGGGCCGGATACGTGCTGCTGCTGTACGTGCTCGATCCGCTGATGCGCGGCCCCGCGTCGAGCGCCGCTGAGGAGCTCGTCGCCGCAGCGGTTGCGGCGGCGGAACCCCAGCAATGGGGCCTCGCCACCGCGAAGGCATACAACTACCTGCCGTACGGCTTTCAGAGCGCCGGCTTCATCCCAGTCTTCAACGGCGCCTGGGCTCAGCTGGTTCCCCTGTTGGTCACGATGATCGTCGTCGGGGCTGTGGTGTTCCAGGTAATGCGCTCGAGGCGGTCATGGCTCACCCCTGCTTCGGGGTTAGTCGCCCAAAGCGCGCTGGCGTACCTGGCGGCCTTTCCGGTGATGTTCTTCGTGCTCATGAAGATGTCCGGGCTCCCCTTAGTCTTCCAACCGCGGTACTACCTCCCCGGCTTGGTGCTGGCGACCGCGGTCCTGTTTGTGGGCCTGAGCCGCAAGTGGTCAATCGTGGCGATGACAACCTCCGGGGCCATCTACGCCTTCATGCTGGTGCAGGTGTACTCCGCCTGAGCCCTGTCGCCGATCGGCGGCGCCCCATAGCCTTCCTGCGGACCGACTAAGGTGGGCGAGACGTGCCTGAGGAGGAATCCGTGAAGCTACTCGTGACCGGCGCCGCCGGTTTCATCGGC
>JAKORR010000708.1 GCA_029777735.1 Armatimonadota bacterium
AAGAACTCCTCTTCGTCCTTGACGGCGATGTCAGCGGGTGGGAAGGCAATGGCTTCCTGCACGATCTCACCCCTAGGCTGTGTGACGAAGGCCACATCGTCGAGCAACAGCTCCGCCGGGCGCGCCGTGCCACCTCCCAGCGTTAGCCCAAAGTTGACCACCTGTACCCGCTCGGAAATGCGCCACAGATCGCCGAAGGCCTCCAGCGGCACCGACACCTGGCGCCAGCCATCGAAGGTCAAATCTAGAGGATAATTGCCCGCGCTCGCCACGATTTCGCCGTGGGGAGCCTGGTCGTTCTTCTCCACGAGCTGCATGAGCATCGGCGTCACCCGCGCCCCGCTGCCGTCTGCCTTGACGCGGAAGCTCAGGTACTTGAGGGCCCGCACGTCTAGGCCCTCCTGCAAGACCACGCGCACCCAGTCATAGTGCGGGGACTTGCTCAGATCGTAGCGCAGCAGCAAGGCGTGGGTCTTCTGTCCATCGCGCTGGGCCTCCACGATCTCATGGGCGCCGAACTTCGATCGCCACTGTGCCTGTGCTTCGTCTAGATCGCAGACCGTCACGTCCCCGGCAGGCTGAGCCGCGGCCAGCACCGTCAGCAGTAGGCCCATTGCAGGGATGGGCAGAGCTCTGGGCATGGCTTGTCAACTCCCGGGTACGCCGGGGAATGTACAGTTCCCGCAGGATAGACTTGGCCAGAGGGCGGGGTGGCTGGTAGCCGTTGCTGCCGCGCAGGAACGAGCGCACCCAAGGTGGCAGGTTTCTCGTGGAAATGGGCCAAGATTCCGCCCCGGAACCTAGCCGGGCGTCGGCCGTCTTGTGATTCCTGCCTTGGGCCCTCGCGACGGTCTCTTCGCGGCGAAAGATTTATCCTGAGTGAACCGAACACTCCCGTACGCCGCGCCTCGACGAAGCCGACCGCTTGCCACCGGCCGCCCTTCGCCCTCGGCGCCGTCAATCTTGGCCATAGAACCAGTCCAGACCGACGCGGGCAACGTGCAGGCCGTCCAGGGCATGGTAGCTGACGAGGGCCCGATCATCAACGAAGGTCACGCTCTGGTAGCCGTAGTCGCCGTCAGGATCGGCGGCCAGGTTGCGCGGATTGGTCCACGTCTGTCCCTCGTCCTTCGAGACCATGGTCGTCAGCGGGCTACGCTTCCCGTTCTTACCGCCCGTGATGCGGATGAGCAGCAAGTCGCCTGTGGACGGCAGGCGCACCACCGTCACGGCGCCTGATCTGGGCAGTGGTAAGTCCTGGAGTAGCTCCCCCTGGGACCACGTCTCGCCCTTGTCATCGGAGTAGGCTCGGCCCAGGTAGCCGCTGTAGGTGCGGAATACCATGAGCAACCGCCCGTCCTTCAGCTCGACCACGTGTGGTTCCTGGGCCTCGTGCGGGTCCATGTCCACGTCGTTGTGGCTCACCTGCCACGAGTATCCGTTGTCGTCGGAGAAGAAGACAATGCAGACGTACCCGTTATGGTCCTTCTCGGCGGGCCAGCGCTTCTTGTACTCGGCGGGCGCGACGATGCGGCCCGTGGACAACCGCAGGAGCTTGGCGTTGTGGACGATCACGTAGCCCGGGTGCGGCGTCACGACAAACTGGTCACTCCAAGTCTTGCCCTCGTCGGCGGAACGGCGGTAGTAGTTGTGGCCGTAGTAGGGTAGCGACTCGGAGACGTAGATGTAAGACAGAAGAATCTGGTCGTTGGGCAGCCGCAGGAAGCTCGGGTGGCAGTAGTAGCCCTTCTCACTGGGCGGGCCAGGGTTAGAAAGAATCGAGAACTCGTCGCCCCAGGTCTTGCCTCTGTCGTCGGAAACCCGGCCAACTATGCCGCCGCGGGTGTAGCACAGTAGCAGCCGCCCATCCTTCAGCTCGATAATGTCTCCCGGCATCCCACGCGGTCCATACTGGCCCTTAGGCATCTGCACGACGTGGACGTCCTCGAAGGAGCCGTCGGCTGAGGTCAGCCCCACACCGAGTACCAGCATGGCTATCACACCTCCAGTTTTCACTAGGATACACCTTCCCGGGTGATTGAGCTGTAAAATTCGCCGGTGGCGCTGGATCCCCTGCGCAGACAGAGATACGGGTAGGGTCCGGTGGAGATCTGCTGGAGGTCCCGTCCGCTGTCTTGACGAAAGGAGTCGAGTGAAGAGTCACCGGGCAGAAGAGGACTGCGCCTGAGACCAGGGGACTAGGGTGGTCGGGCGTTAGACTGGTTCGTCAGCCATCCGTACCACGTGAAGCGCAACCCAAACATTCGGGGATATTTTCCAGCAGTGCAAGTTCCGCGATTCGGTGGCGGAGGTAATAAATCAAGGCTTAGAGCTTAGGAATACCAATAAGTCATCTAGGATATAGTTTTTATTATTATTTTATGTACTTTAGACCGCAAAGGGTGAACAGAGCTGCGGGTTACGGCGTGCTGACGCGCGAAGTAAGACCCGGTGAATACCTGGAGGGTTGGCCATGAGAAAGGCGGACCTGCAGCGATTCATTGTGCACGCCCGTGAGCTGGGTGCCGCTGACGCCAAGGTCATCGACCCTGCGAGCGTCGTGACCGCAGGCTGGGTGCGGCTGAAGTGTCAGTACGGGTGCGGCGGCTACAATTCAAACCTCTGCTGCCCGCCGCATAGCCCGACGCCCGACGAGACACGCAAGGTCCTAGACTGCTATCGTCGGGCCTTGCTCGTTCACTGCAGGCACAGTGTGGGCGTCAAGGAGCTGGTCGTCGCGCTCGAGCGTGACGTGTTCCTTGAGGGGTACTACAGGGCCTTCGCCCTCGGTAGCGGGCCATGCCACCTATGCGACGAGTGTAGCTTCGAGGGCTGCGCTCATCCGCGCGAGGCGCGCCCTTCGATGGAGGCGTCCGGCATCGACGTCTTCGCAACCGCTCGGGGCAACGGGTTCCCCCTTGAGGTCGTGCGCGACCGCTCTTGCCAGCAGAACTACTACGGCCTAGTGCTGGTGGACTGAGCGTTCCCGCGCGGCTGAACTCGGGGCGTGCTTGCGCATATCAGTCAGTGGGTCTGACGAGACGCCTTCAGGCTCAGGAGGTAAAGGCTATGTCACAGGCTCATAGAGGTCTTGTCTTTGGGCTTGCGTTGCTGTTGGTCATCTCCTTCGACTCTGCCACTGGGTCCAGAGCCCTCGCCGAGGACAGAGCTCTCACTGAGATGGTGCCCATGCGCGACGGCGCGCGTCTATCCACTGACGTCTTCCTGCCCGACGGCGAGGGGCCCTGGCCCGCAATCCTCTCACGCACGCCCTACGGTAGGCCCTCAGCCAGAGGTCAGCAGGAAGGCGACGCGCGGGGTTTCACAGCAGCGGGCTACGCCCGCGTCATACAGGACACGCGCGGCAGGTTTGGCTCCGAGGGTACGGCTACAGTCTTCCTCACCGACGGCTGGGGTGAGCTGCAGGACGGTTATGACACGATCGAGTGGATCGCCAAGCAGCCCTGGTGCGATGGAAAGGTTGGCATGGTGGGCGGCTCGGCACTGGGCATCACGCAGTACCTGGCTGCCGGAGCGACGCCGCCAGCGCTCAAGTGTTGCTGGGTCAGCGTAGCCTGCTCAAGTCTGTACCACTTTGCGGCCTACCCCGGCGGCGCTTTCCGCAAGGCCCTGATCGAGACGTGGCTGAAGGTCAACGGCTTCCCCCAGGTGACCTATGAGATGGTCGCCGCGCACCCGAGCTATGACGCGATGTGGCAAACGGTCAACCTGGAGGAACGCCCGGAGCGAGTCCAGGTGCCCATGGTGCACAGCGGCGGCTGGTACGACTGCTTTGCCCAAGGGACGCTGAACGCCTTTGAGGCTCTTCAGCACCGGGGCGGCGAGGGTGCCAAGGGCAATCAAGTACTGGTGTTCGGGCCGTGGGTCCACGGACTACGTACGGCGGGTGAGATAAGCTTCCCGCCACAGGCGAAGGAGCATCCTCTAAAGGGCCTGGAAAGGGCTTTTTTCGATCACTACCTCAGGGGCAAGCCGACCCCACTTGAGCAGGTCGCTCCCGTAAACTACTACGTAATGGGCGATTGTGACGATCTGTCAGCGCCGGGCAACGAATGGCGACAGGCTGAGGACTGGCCCGTGCCAGCGATGCCTGTTGCCTATTATCTGCACCGCGATAGGGCACTCTCCTCGGACAAATCCATTGAGGGCAAGGCCTCCTTGAGCTACGACTTCGACCCTGCCAACCCGGTGCCGACGGTGGGTGGCGCCAACCTCGTGCTGAGCAAGGGGCCAATGGACCAGCGCAAGGTAGAATCGCGGCCCGATGTGTTGCTCTTCCAGACGCAACCGCTGGGTGGTCCCATGGAGGTGACGGGGCGCGTCACGGCCCGGCTGTGGGTCTCGTCCTCAGCGCCCGACACGGACTTCACAGCCAAGCTGACGGACGTCTACCCCGACGGGCGGTCCATGATTCTGTGCGACGGTATCCTCCGCGCCCGCTACCGCAATTCGGTCGCGACGCCCGAACTGATGGAGCCAGGCAAGGTCTACGAAGTGGCGATCGACTTGTGGAGCACCAGCGTGGTAATCAACAAGGGACACCGAATTCGCCTGGCGATCTCGAGCAGCAACTACCCGCGGTTTGAGGTGAATCCCAACACGGGAGAACCTGGCATCAGGCCCGACAACCCGAAGGTCGCGCACAACACAGTTCATCTGGACGCCGAGCACCCGTCGCACGTCATCCTGCCGCTGGTGCCGCGGTAGTGACACAGCCCCCTTGCTGAGGGCCAGGCTGTTCTCACACGTTTCACCGGCGGGCGCGGGCAGCCTCGATGGCTCTCGCTACTGCAAGCCGTTTTGCCTCGATAGTCTTTGGGTCCCGGCAGTACTTCGTCAAACTCTGCGAGATATCGTCCCCCACGACCAGAAGCTTGTTCTCGGGGTCCAGCTCTCTCAGCAGCCACAGGTACTCGTAGTCCTCGATCCCGTCGCGGATGTTTTCTAGGCGCACCGAAGGCAAAGGCGTCCAGTCGCGGCCTGGGTAGATAAGCCAACCATCGCCGTTGACCTTGAACTCTCGGTAGGTGGTCAGCTTCTCACAGTCCCAAGGGACGTCCGGCCACCGCGGCTCGTCGCCGGTCGTAGGCAGCAGGCCGTACCAGTAGTTCACGCGCCAATACAGCACGCCCGTCGCGTGTCGCTGCCAAGCCTGCCAGAAGAGCACGCGGTGATCTACCCCCTGCTGATCGATGAAGAAGTTGGCGAAGGGGGGCCGTGGTCCGCAGCACACGTATAGCCACACGTCCTCGCCGGCCTTGCGCCGCGCCTCTAGGAAATCCTCGTTGTACAGCGTTGTGATTGCACACCAGATCTTCACTGACCCTATGAGCTCGGTGGGGGTGCGGTTGACACAATAGGTCTGCATAATTGGCGCGTCGGGTGCCACCGCCAGGACGCGGCGATACGCCGCGAGTGCCTGCGGATAGTCCTGGGGCGCTACCTCGTCCCAGCCGTAGCAGTGGCCGTACTCGAACCAGCCCTTATCCTTCCAGTGCTTCAGGTGCGCAGCGACCCGTCCCTGCACTTCTGCCAGCTCGCTCTCCAGCTCGAAGTCGTCGATGACGATCTCGCCGTCCTCGCACTCGGCCACAATGTCATCTATCAGGAAGGCGAAGGCCTGGTCCTTCTTCCCCACCACAAGCTGAAAGTTGTCGCAGGAGCGCAGATCGTCAAGCGTCAGGGGAGCGCCCGTCAGGTTGTTGCCGTACCTCTCGACAGGAAGGCGCACCTCGTGCCACTCCGTTCCGCCCACGGTAAACTGGGTCACCCAGCGCTTTGGGTAGCCGTTGATGTAGGCGTCCATGACCTCCTGCTCGGCAGCAGCGTCGGTGGCCTTGATCCAGAACCTGAAGGCTCTGCATCCGCGCTCCGCAAGCGCGCGGCCCTGCATCGAACGGCTCAGAGAAGCCCAGGACTCCGTCTTGGGCCACTGGAATAGCCCCGCGCGCTGTCCGCCGTGCGCCTCGCCCTCGGTGTAGGACATCGCGGCGCCTTGCGAGGCACGCCAGCCAAAGGTGCCCACACCGGCCATGTTCACGCCCTTGGGCGGCAGTCGATCCACGATAGCGTTCAGGCACTCGTCCAGGATCGAGTAGTCGTACGTCGCCCGCCCGCCGGGGCCAGTCTCCTCAACCACGAAGGCCTGGCCCGCGCGCGTCGGCGTGATGCGGTAATCCAGCAGAAACTCGTTCCAGCGCGTCCAGACGTCGGGTGAGAGCACGCGCCGGTAGTCAGACTGCCCAGTGTACCACTGCGCCAGCTCCTCGGCCCCGCACCCGAAGGGCGTGGCCAGGTGTTGGCGGCGAGGTAGATCAAAGTCGAAGACGTGCAGCACCACCGCCATCTCGAGTTTCTCTCCGCCGCCGGTCACGGTAAGCGTGCCTCGGTAGTCGCCGGGCCTGGCGCCGGGCGGCACGTAGGCCCGCAGCCAGATAGGCTGGCGCTGGCCGGCCGCCAACGTGAAGGACTCATTCGGCAGTAGCGGGTCGGGCCACTCGCCCACGAAAGCCGTATCGTAGTTGGGCTTGCCGGTGTTCACGTATCCGACAACGCTGAGTCTCAGGTTCTCGCCACCGATCCGGGCGCCAGCCGGGCCAACGAGCGGGCTGATCTCGGCACGACAATCGGCGAGGTCCAGCCGGCTCAACGAGAGGGCCACGATCTGGGCGCTCTCAAACTCGTTGCGCGCCGCGGACAAGCGGAGTTCTTTGGTCACCTCCCCCTCGAAGCCAGGACCATCCTTGAACACCTTGTTCATAGGCAAGGCCGTTGCTAAGCCAAGCTTGGGCTGATGGTCCGGGCCAGCGCGCCAGACGTTGAAGGCCCGCAGGCACAGGCTTGCGGACAGCAAGTCCGCGATGTCGGCCCGTAACTGTGCGACCAGCGAGCCAACCTGCTGCCACTGCTCGCGCGAGGCACCATGGGGCTTCGCCACAAGAGCTTCAAACTCCGCGATGGCCGCCGCTATCCTGTCCCTCCGCGTTAGGAAGGGCTCGGCGATGTCGGCTGGCGCGCCCTCCGTGCTCATCCCGGCCACAGCCGCCTGATGCGCCGCGCGCACCTCGGCGAGCTGTGACTGGGCGTCCTTGAGGTAGTGGGGAGTGAAGTCGAGGTCCAGGCCCTCCAAGGTGCCGAAGCGCTCAGGCGTGTGGAAGCCGCCGAAGGTGCACGACCAGGCGCTCACCTCGTGCGTGGCCTTGTCGCTGCGGCAGAAGTTCACACACCAGTTCGGCCCGACGCGAAGGTCGATGGGCAGATTCGCGAGGGCCAGGGCAATCTCGACAGTCCAAGCCTCCTGCGTTTCCTGAACCGCAGCTTGCCACTCCGTACTCCAGGCGCGGTCCGTGCGGAGCGAGTCGTAGCGCGTGCCAAGGGGGTTGACGATGAACTGGTAGTAGTCGCCGCGATCGCCCCTGGGGTTGAGAAACAGCTCCACGTCATCGTCGACCCAGACATCGCCGTCGCGCTCAGTGACGGTCTTCTTCAGGGACACTCCAGGCTCCTTCTCGCAGCGGAAGGCGAAGTAGAGATTCTTGTCGTCGTAGGCGCTCCAGGCCCAGGTCTGTCTCCTCGGCAGTCCAGATCCGTCGGCCAGGGAAAAGCCGCTCACGGCACTACCTTCGCTCCAGCACGGCTCGGTCAATTTCCCGTCGATGCGGGGCGTGCCCGTCGTCCGGCTGGCCATCAATACTGGCGTGCCGTATAGCTCGATATCGTCAAACCACACGGTCCCAGTCCCGTTGAGGTAGGGTACGACGCAAATGTGATCTACCCCCTGGGGGATGACCACCCTGTGGACAACCTGGCGCCAGTCGAAGGTTCCCTTCCATGGGGGCGTGCCAGCTCCACCGACGTGCTCCTGGGTGCCCCTGCGCAACTGCACGTCACACCCGCTATTGCCCACCACGTTCTCGGCGCGGACCCAGAACTTCAGCACCACGCACTGCCCCGGCTGAACGGGTACAGCGTTGTGGTGCCAAGTGCAGATGCCGTCAAAGGCGGGGTTGGTCACGCGTAGGCGTCCGCTGTAGCTGCCCGTGTGCCTCACCCCGGAGTCGCGAAGGCTGCTGACGCCTTCGTGCTTACCGGCGGGAGGCCACAAGCCCCACTGTGCCGCCACGTCGCCTTCGCCATCCTCAAAGCCTGTGTTGACGAGAAGCTGGGGTGTGGTACCCAGGTCGCCAAGGGCCAGTGTCGGCACGAGTGCGAGTAGAACCAGGCTTACTGTAATCTCGGTACGCGTACGCATGGGTACAATCCCCCATCGATAGGAAGCGACACGGGGCAGCAGCGACATTCGTGCCCAAGCTGCCTCGGATAGGAGCTTCGACACGTAGGGCCAAGGCCCTGTCCGCCGCTAGAGACCGGTGCCGGGATGCCTCGTCAAGGAGACTTGCCAAAGCTCACCCGCAACTGCAAGTCTTGGATGACCGGCGCGTCCCCGCTGTCGGGTGCGACGCTCATCTCCACAACGTTGTCGCCCAGTTTCACCAAGTCGGGCGCCGGCCGGTACTCAATCCAATCTTCAGCCAGCATGCCCTCCGCCAGGACTTGCCCGTTCAACTTAACAACCAGCTCCTCCATGGCCGTGAGTTTATCCACCTGCAGGCAAAGGCGCAGATCTGGCTTCAAGCCCGCCGCCTGTGCAGCCGCCAGGTCGTCCCCCACCGTCAGCGTAGTGGCTTGTGGCTGGCCTGCCTTCACGGTCACGGGCCGCTCGGGGCAGAGTGTGGGGATATGAACGAAGCGTTCGCCGTCCTTCAAGTAGATCCCCGCATAGGAGGGCCCACGGTAAGCCACGTAGTACATCTTGTCCATGCGGCGCAGGACTTCGGGGTCGCCCAGTTCCCGCCAGACGGCGTGGTCGGGTTTCCAGAAAAGATTGAACGTGTAAATGCCATCCACACCAGCGTTCCAGGCGTTCAGTGCCCGCGCCCGGTAAACCTCCAGCCGATTGCGCTGCTTGCCCGCGTCGCCCCTGATACGTGACTCGCTCAGCCCGGCGTAGACAGGGACGCCATACCTGTGACCCAGAGCCACCGACTCTTGCCAAGGCGACAGCTGGAAGTAGTCGCTGACGGCCATCAGGTCCACCAGACCTTCATCAAGCCAGCGCGTGATGTCCAGCCCCGTGGCTTCACAGTACCCTACGGAATCGGGCACACGCACGCCGACCAGAATCGGGCGGCCGCGCCGCAAGCCCACGGCTTCGGTCATGAGGCGCACGCGGCGCACCAGCCCAGTCATCTGGTCTAGCTCTTCCTTGCCGCAGGGATAACCCGCCGCGTGACAACGGAAGAAGGTGTAGTGGCGACAGAAGTCCAGCTCAATGCCGTCCACGTCGTAGTTCTCGCAGACCTCTTCGATAAAGCGGTAGGCACGCTCGCGCACTTCCGAGCGGCCGAAGTCCACGCCTGCCCACATCCGCCCATCCCTGATGCCCTTGGGTTTACTCTCCTTGGTACCAAAGAGACACTCTGGATGCTCTGTCTTCCAGCGTGGGAAGATCTCAGGATACTCGCCGTCGTGCACATCGTTCATACGCATGGACCAGAAGACCTCGATGCCGTTGCGCTTGCCAAAGTTCACCAGAATCTGCAATGGATCGGTGCCCTGGGCGATGAACCCAGCCGTCTGGTTCTTAGCTAAGATGCCATCCGTGCCGGTAAGCACCTCGCCGACCTGGGTGTTGTGGGTGAAGAGGCCGAAGCCCGAACTCCACGTGCAATAGAAGATGCTGTCGACGTGCGAGCCCTCCAGGCCCGTTGTGCGAATCCTGAGCAGCTCTTCGGGCGTGGCCTTCGAGCAGTAGTAGACCGGCTCGTTGCCGTCGTTGTTGTAGATGACGCGCCGCTTCCGGTGCGCCGCCTCGCGGCGAGCCCTCCGCAGCGACTCGAGCGCCACGGCCTGGTCCAGCTTTGCAGCCACCGGAGCCACTGACGCGGTCGCAAAAGGGGCTACCGCCGTAATGTATGCCAGACAACTCAGCATCGATCAGGTCCCTCCCCTGGGCTGTTACTAGTCGGCAGCAGTGCAGGCATCAGACGTCCCAGGCTATACCGCGCAGCCTGATCGTCTATCTTCCCTATCTTCTATCGGTACACCTCGGCCGGTGCAGTGATTGCCACGGGCTCATTATTTCCCACCACTGAGCTGACCTCAAAGGCGTGCGAAGGCTTCACTTGCGCAAATTGCTGGCGCAGGTAGATACATGCCCAGTCGCCGGGCGGCGCCGTCGCGTGCCATGACACTCCCATCTCCCAGACGTCCGAGAAGAACAGGTACTTCGGGTCCCACACCCACGGCGAGCGTTGTCAGTGAAAGCGCCGTCGCCAAGGCCCTTCTGCTCATAATAATCACCTGTTGGGCGAAGGGATCAACTTGGAAGATGGTTCGGGCCCGAAATGGCCCGACCTTCACAGTGCGGGCGCAGTGAGAAACTGCCGTACCACACTTGGCCTCCGGGGAGCTACTCAACACAGCGGGAACAGGAGTGCTCGTAGGGATAGGGCCATGGTTGAGGGCGAGAGCAACAGCGAAGAGTCTTTGCCAAGAACCCCTTAGGACTGCCGATGCATTCCCCGGTGAGATGGAAGGTCAAGGCCAGCTCCAGACTGCGCGTCAGAGACTGGACCACTCCGCGGGCTTGGGCCCCCAGCGCCAGGCGAAGGCCTGGACCTGCACCGGCCCCCGTCTCTAATCCAACCTGAAGGAAAGTCCTACACGGGAAGACAGAGATCCTTGGCTCCTGGGAGTGGCCTGGCTATCGCTCCCTTCAGGGCCGTCAAAAGCTTGCGGCGTCAGGTTTCCCAAAGAGCTGTGAGGCCGCTCCTCGTTATAGTGGCTGCCCTTCTTCTACCCGCTCCTGGGCGTCCCTCAGGCATGGAAGAGTTTCCTCGGGGCCGCCACGACCCTCCAGATCTATACCTGCCTGGGGCGTGCCGCACTGCCTCTTCGTCGGGCCCGTAGTCTGGCAGTAGTGAGCATCTGTCAAGCGCGCCGCCGCTGCGCCTGACACCGAGGCCAGCGGCGATGCCGGAGTCACGCGTCGTCGTTGATAGCCCGTCGCTCCCGGTCGACTTCCTCAAACCACGTCTCCAGTTCGCGCAGCAACCGCAGGGCCCGCTCCGGTTCCCTGTCCGCCAGGTTCTCCCCCTCCAGCGGATCTTCAGCGATGTTGAACAACTGGGGCGGTGGGGGCGGCGGCACCTCTCGTTCTGGCTCCGGGTCGCGCGCGATGTCTCTGTACTTGTCAGGTTCATACTTCAACCCCTGGTCCATCTGCAGATCAGACTCGGAGACGACCATGGCCTCGCGGATGTTCGGACGCACCAGCTTCCAGTCGCCATCGCGAATCGCTGCGTTGCAGGTCACCAGCGGAGTGTAGCGATTCCACTGCCAGTAGCGACGCGGGTTCACCTTGCCGCCCTCGCCCCTCAGCACTGGAAGAATGTTATCGCCGTCGAGCTTGAGGTCGGCCGGCAGATCCAAGCCCGCGGCTGCGACCAGCGTGGGTAACCAATCCACGAAGTGGACCAGTTCGTGAAACTGGCGCCCGCCCTCAAGTCCTTCCGGCCAACGGATCAGCAGGGGCACACGGATACCGCCCTCCAGAACGCTGCCCTTTGCGCCATTGTACTCGCAGTTGAACCGGGTCGTGCACGCTTCGCCCTGGCCGCCGAACTGGGGCCCGTTGTCGCTGGTGAACAGGAAGATGGTATTCTCGGCAATGCCGTGACGGTCTAGCTCCGCGAGGAGGCACGCGATGCCTTGGTCCACGCGCTGGATCATGGCGTAGATGCAGGCAACGCCCCAGTTGAACCTACCGTCCTCCAGGAAGGGACAGAGGTTCTCATCGGGCGCCTGCAGGGGCGTGTGGGGTGCGTTGTAGGTCAGATGTAGGAAGAACGGCTCGCGGGCATGGCGCTCAATGAAGCCACAGGCCTCCTCGGTGAAGACGTCGGTGAGATAACGACCGTCGGCCGGACGCGAGCTACCATTGTAGTCCAGCCGCCACCGGTAGTAGTCC
>JAKORR010000709.1 GCA_029777735.1 Armatimonadota bacterium
GCCCACTCCTGATGGTAGGACTCAACGAGGGCTTCCGTCTCAATAACTGCCGTTACCCGTAGACCTTGTACTGTACCCGGGTTAAAGTCATACGGTAGGTTCCTTGCGAGGCGAGCGCTGTCAGGGTGAAAGTACGCAAGCATGAAGTAAACATGCTCACCTGTCAGTGGATCATCGAAGTCGAAGAATGATACACGTTGAACTACTCCGTAAAAGCACGCGTCCTCTCCGATGTAGCGATATGCCTCCTGCCACGGATGGCATTCCCGACTTAAGTAACCGCACTCATCTTCTTGTACAGATGGGCTGCCAGAGCAGGCGACACAGAAAACGAGAAAAAGAAGCGGGATCGCTGACCTAGGCACCTTCAATCCTTTCAGTATCGCGAGAGCGCAATTAAGGCACCCTTGCCTTTGTCACTCTCTGCAGGGCAAAGGCGGATCTTATTCTCATCTACGTCGTGCACGTCCAGACCTGTCACAGTCTAGCAGTAGGCAAGCAGCTCGGTCAGAGTCGGCGAGTTCGGCATAAGTGCTAGGCTACCAGAGGACACGCTGCCTGCGAAGATACAACTTGGCCCAAGCAACCTCAGTATATTCGCAGCAGCCGGAAGTACAAGCAGATAATGCCCTGGCGGCATAATGCCCCCTCATCCCCGCTCCGACGCGATACTCCGCATCGACTGCGTCGGCGCACCCCTTCTCCCACATCGGGGAGAAGGGGCAGAGTGCGTTATCAAACGCCCCTCTCCCAGATCGCAATAGCGGCGCGACCGGCGTGAGGGCGCACCGCTGGCATGCGGCCCGCGTGCTCAGTACACTCATTTTCATGAAGAACCGCACCACCTTTATGCCGATGCTGGCCCTGCTGCTGGCGCTCGCGGCGATGGCCGCCATGACCGTGCGACACGCCGCCGCACAGGGGCCGACCGACCCGCCTCCCCCGCCCGAGGAGCCGATCTATGGCCTGCCCTTCGCCGAGCCGCCCGGCCCGGACACCTGGAACGTCACACAGTGGTACGGAAACACCCGCTTCGCCTACCTGATGCGCCGCACCTTCTACGGCAACGGGCAGGGGCTGCACTTCGGGCTGGACCTCGGCGCGCCGTGCGGCACGGAGGTTATTGCCATCGGCGACGGCATTGTGACCAAGATCGACGCGATGGAGCACGGCTCCGGGCCGCACAACCTCATGATCGACCATCCCGAAGGC
>JAKORR010000710.1 GCA_029777735.1 Armatimonadota bacterium
GCCGCCAAGGTGCTCAGCAGCACCATCAAGGAGACGCGCCAAAGCCCACTGCGACCAACCCGGCTGTGCGATAGGGAGGAGAGAAGCGTGATCATGGTACGATCACCTCCCTCTGGCCTCCGCGCACAACTTCAACGGCATCCCTGGGCCTCCCGGCTGGCTTGGACGATACTGTTGTGGTCTGGGACGGCTGCTGGAACCAAGGAGGCAGTTGGACTTGCTGCGTGGACGGGCCCGCCGTGGGCCCCTCTGGCTTCGGCTTGGGAGTGTAACCGCTAACGTCGGAGAGTCTTACCGAGCTAAGCGCAGCGCTGCTTTCGTCGCCTGCTCGCCGGAGTGCCAGCCGCAGCTTCCCCTTGGTATCCGCTAGGATGAGCTTCTGCACTTCCTGCGGAGTTACGGCCAAGGTCGCAGTTGTCCGCTGCTTGGACACAGACTTTGCTTTTTCGGTGGTCTGCGGTTGCTCCGCAGCCTCGGGCTGTGGCTCTTCCTCTACCACCATCTGCGTGCCGATCGCGAGTACCTCGACGTTCTGCAGTATGGTGCGCGTCAGCACGACCTCCTCGGGATACTCGAAGGTAGCCAGCACATCAACGTGGTCCCCCGGCTTGGCCAGCCATCCGACACCCGCCACTTCGTCCACTGCAACTGTCACTGCGCGCATACCCTCAGGTACCATGAAGGCCAGGCCGAGATCAGAGGTGGGACGTCGTACCTTGTCCTCGGTCAGCACCTCCCCGGCCTTGATTGGCACTACGGCCACCAGGCCTTCTACTGTCTTCGATAGGTCTTCGCCCGCGAGGATCGCTCTCTTGGGTACTTCGGTTTCGTTCAGGCTGACAGCCGTAACAAGCGTTGGCGCCAGGCGTGCGCCTGTTGGAAGGTCGACAAGGGCCTGTACCACGGATACCTTCACGACTTCTGGGGTTGTCTCTTCGGAGGAGGGCCGCCGCAGGTAGATATAACTCAGGACAGCTGCCAATAAACCACACACTACCGCGACAGCAAGAGCTTGCCGGCGTGTGAGGCGCATCACAATTCCTCCCTCTCAAGCTGCGACTGTTGCTGCGTTTTCCAGACCATTGCACGTATACCACAAGAATACCGCATAAGCAAGGCAATATACCAGCCCTCTTTGTACTTACAGCGCAGATTCGGCCCGCCGGAATCTTGCCCATGGGGCACTCCTCACTCGCGCCGAGATACACCGACCGCCCGCAAGGTCACCGTATTGTTCTGCTCATCAGTGGCCATCCATGAGAACAACCCGCCGGTAACCAGTGGGTGGGCGTACACTATTGATACGCGGACCTGGGAGTTGGGCGGGGCGTCATTGGTTGAGCCGTCGAGAGCCGTTCCCAGTGCCATCCAGCCCGACCACGTTGTCCCAGTCCAAAGGCGGTATTCCTTGGTAATGGTCATGTTCTCCGCCTTCAAAGTGGGCGCCGCAGCCATGACAACTACGTCGACTTGGGCCGGTGTTGCCCCGATTGCTGCCGCGCGCACTCCTTCCCGTCCGGCCTGCTGCAGCACCAGGGAATCCTTGAAAAGCAGGCCGAACTCAATGATGCCGAACAGCAGCAGCGTCAAGAGAGGCAAGACAAGGGCAAGCTCGACTGTCGCCATCGCCTTGGTTCTGGGCTTTCGAACGTAAACCCGCGCCGCTGCTCTCATAGCGGAATCACCCCGGAGTGGAAAACCACTGAAAGCATCGCCCCCAAAGCCAAGGGCAAGGCATAGGGCATCCGCAAACTTGTCGAGGAGTGCAGGTCCAGGCGATAGCCTGCGAAGAACCGAAGCAGCACCGAGTTGCCCATGTTCGCCAGTTCAGTCTGCAATCGGCAACGCGTCAAAGCCAGGAGCAGCGCCAACACGCCCCCAACGATCGCGCCGTAGACTACAGACCAGCCCAGCAGGGAGGGACCGAGTAGAGCGCCCACCGCCATGAGAAGCTTCGCATCCCCAGCACCCATCAGACGGCCGAATAGACTGAGCAATATGTAAAGACCCAAGGCAAGCGCCGCACCCTCAAGACCCAGCAAGAGCCCCGGCAATCCGAGGAAGATTGCGTTGAGGAGGAGACCTACCAAAAAGCCCGGCACTGTGATCCAGTTATAGATCTTGCCCCAGCGAAAGTCCGTATACACGGCTGCGGATAGTACTATGGCCAGCACTGCGTAAAGGACAGCCGATTCAGTTAGAGTTAGCATTCCAGGTTCCCTCCGCGCTAGGGACCTGCGTAGCTCCCAAGAGAGTTGGCGACAAGCTGTACTGTATCTTTCAAGGTCTCGCTGAAGCCGGCCCAGACGCCAGCCGCGCTTATTACCAAAAGCGCCATCAGCAGGGCGTACTCGACAGTCGTGAGCCCCGACCTATAACCGAGAAACCGCCGCACCGTACTGGCAGTTACTCCGCAGGAACTGCCGTTCGGTAAGCGGAAGAGTGCTTTCCCGAGCATGCTCACCATCAGCCAGCGCCCCCATCTCATCTCTTCGGGTTGAAGCAGGAGGCGAGGCTGCCGTGCGGCCGCCCCGCCTCCAAAGGCCACGATCAAGACTTGGTGCCTGGCCGCGTTGGGGCTCCTACAAGTCTTGAATATGGTACTGGTTCATCGAGCTGGCCGTACTCCCAAACCTATCATGTGATTGATGACCGCAGCGGGCTGGCTGCGGCGCTGCCAGCCCGCGAGAGCGACGCTCTGACCGGCTATTCTCCGTTCTGAGCGTCAACAATCGCATTATCCGCGTTGGCCACGGCATTCCGCACGGTTCCGCCAAACGTTGCCCATACGCCGAGCGCAGCAACGACCAGAAGCGCGAGAAGCAGAGCGTACTCTACCGTGGTCAGACCCTCTTCGTCGGCCCAGAACTTGCGAAGCATCTTGATCATCTCCCTCTGATCTCCCTTGGCGAGGTGGCACCTTGCCCCACCCTTTGGGGCCGCCGGCGGCTTTTGGGACCAGTCCCCCTCCGGGCAGGTAGTCACGGTGCGCGGTCTTGGGCCCTTCGGCCAATTGTGAGTATAGCAAATACTCAATAACGTGTCAAGCCCCTTAGGAAAAAATCTTGCGCATCTTGAGATAATCCTTAGCTAACCTGCCTCCCCCACCAGATGACCTGGAAGTGCTAAGTGCTGTAAGTCCAGTAATATCAAGCCATAACGCCATAAGCGTCCCTAGAGTGCCTCAATAGACATCCGAAAATGCTCAGGAAAAACTCCAGACCAGGCTCCCTACTCGATTGGGTTCGGCAAACCATGCCGCATCGATTCTTGCGGTCCCATGGAGAAGTCTCGCATCTTCCGAGACAGCTTTAAGCCGCCGGCTTGCTTCCCCGCGGCTCTTGGGGTACCATCTGTAGACTTCTCAACACGGAGTTGCGACTCGCATGCCCACGCAGGTCAGAACGCGCTTTGCTCCGTCTCCCACGGGTTACATGCACGTCGGCAACGTGCACACAGCCTTGTTTGCCTGGCTTTTTGCCCGCAGCCGGCAGGGAACCTTCGTCCTACGCATCGAGGACACTGACGAGGTCCGCTCGACCCCTGAGGCGCTGGAGCACATTTACCGCGGTCTCAAGTGGCTGGGAATCGACTGGGACGAAGGTCCGGATGTGGGTGGTCCCCACGCCCCCTACATCCAGTCCGAGCGCCTCGCCATCTACCGTAGCCACGTTGAACGGTTGCTGGCCACAGGCCAAGCCTACGAGTGCTTTTGCACGCCTGAGGAACTTGAGGAGCGACGCCGTCTAGCCCTGGCGCGGGGAGTGCCGCCTCGCTATGACGGCCGTTGCCGTGACCTGTCGGCAGACGAGCGCCGCACACTCAAGGAGCAGGGCCGGCCCTACGCCCTCAACTTCCGCGTGCGTGAGACAGGTACGACCGTAGTGCATGACCTCATCCGCGGCGACGTGGCCTTCGACAACGCCTTGATGGGCGACTTCGTGATCGTCAAGCGGAGTGGCTACCCAACCTTCCATCTTGCTGTAGTCGTCGACGATGCTCTGATGCAAATCACTCATGTGATTCGCGCTGAAGACCACCTGTCCAACACTCCCCGTCACCTTCAGCTTCAAGAGGCATTAGGTTTCGAGACTCCTCAGTACGCGCACCTGCCCATGCTGCTCGGCCCTGATCGCTCCAAGCTGGCCAAGCGCCACGGCGCAGTCAGTATGATGGAGTATGCCCAGCTCGGCTATCTGCCGGAAGCGATGTTCAACTTTCTTGCCTTGCTGGGCTGGAATCCGGGTGATGGACGAGAGGTTCTCAGTCGCGAGGAAATCCTGGCCCAGTTCAGTCTGGAGGCCTGCAGCAAGTCCGCCGCTATTTTCGACATCAGCAAGGCCGAGTGGCTCAACGGCGAGTATATGAAGATGATGCCAGTCGAGGCGATCGCGGAGAGGCTCCTGCCGTTCTTGCAGGAGGCGGGTCTGTTCGAGCGCGATCCGTCGCCCGAGCGGCTCAA
>JAKORR010000711.1 GCA_029777735.1 Armatimonadota bacterium
ATTCGCACCAAAGCGCCGCCGGGAAACTGAATCTCGCACTTGGAGCGCCGCGCGGTGCGCACCCGGCTGCCGCTCGGCAGACGAGTCCCCACTTTGCTCCTTTTCCACTCCCCACCGGGCACAGTTTGGTGGGTTACCTGAAGGACAATGGCAGTGGTCTGGGCGGTGAGTTCCTCCGTTCTCGTCTCAGTCGCCATAAGTGCCGCAGCAACGACACCCGTTACAGCCAAACAGTTCCGTAAGCGCCGATGCTGAAACACGCATAGACACCTTCTTCACGCAGAAGATCACCAAGGGCTTACAGCAAAGACCTCCAGTGGTTCGGCGCGGCCCCTGATCTCCACCAACCCAATGGGTTGGAGATGGAACCCGGCCCCCGCCTCCATCTGCGTGGACTTGCTTATCATGATCTCGGTGCCGTACTCCTTGTTGAGAGCCTCCAGTCGTGAGGCTGTGCTAACCGTGTCGCCGATCACCGTGTACTCCGACAGGTCTTCGGAGCCGATATCCCCAGCTACTAGCTCGCCGGTATGGATGCCTACGCGCATGTAGGGCACCCAGTCTGCTCCCTCCATGCTCATCCTCAACTGCGCCATCGACTGCTGCATGTCGCGTGCGGCCAAGACAGCTCGCCGAGCATGGTCCGGCTGCGGGACCGGGTCCCCGAACACCGCCATTACGCCATCGCCAATGAACTTGTGCACTGTGCCTCCGTGGCGACGGATGATCCTCGTGATGAGCGCGAGGCACTGATTAAGCGTCGCCACAACCTGCTCCGGCGCGGATTCGTGGCAGAAGGTCGTGAAGCCGCGTAAGTCGGCGAAGAGAACTGTGGCCACGACCCTCCTGCCGGCCACCTGGACCAGGCCAGGCGTGCTGAGAATTACCTCCAGCACTTCTGGAGACACGCGTCGTGCCCAGGACTGCTGCAAGCGCCGCCGCTGCGCTTCGGTCGTCATCTCGAGGTAGACCGTCGCGCTCGCGTAACTCAGCGTGGTGCCCAGAACTGGCGGAACCAGTAGTAGCCACAGGCGGTACGACTCGAAGAAGGCAAAGGCCAGGAGAAGTGTTGCGACCTGGACAGGGGGCCAGACCACTAGTAGAGCCCAAAAGGGACGTAGCCTGACCGTCCCCAAGCTGACGATCAGCGCCAGCAGACAGGTTAAGAGCAGGGTGGGGAGCAAGTCCACGGGCCGAAGGTACCGGCCTCCGAGGATGGTGTCGAGGGCGCTCGCGATCACTTCCACTCCGGGCATTTGGCGGCCAGCCCGGTGCTCCTCGCCCGCCCTCAACCCCAGAGTCATCGGGGTATCATACAGGTCCTGAAGCGTGGGCGCAGTGGCACCTATCAGCACTGTCTTGCCCCGTACGTCGGCCGGACTGAACTGCTTCCAGAGAATCTTGTAGAAGGGTACTTGGCGGAAGCCGGTGTCAGAGTTGCCGCGGTAGGCGATGAGAAAACTGTCGCCTCGCAGTGCGGGGTGCCTGATGTTCGCTGCGGCTGCTATCTTGGCGACCAGTGCGTCGGGCTCAATTCTCTGATGGGCCGCGGCCAGCAGCACCGGCATCGTGTAGAAGCCTTCGTCCTGATAAGTTTGTTCCAGGAACGAGCGGCGTACCGACCCGTCGAGGTCTTTGGGCATGCTCCCGGCAGCCACAGCATAGGCGGCTTCCTCGAAGCGCCAGTAGGGGAACTCCGCCTGCGTCAGCCTCACCTCTCGATCGCCATACTCGGCCTCCCTCTCGGCAAGAACCACCGGCAGCACGACGTTGCCCGCGGCCTTCAGGGCATCCTCCAGTGCCAGGTCGTCTTTACTGGGTGGGGGCTCCCAGTCGAGAGCGTGTTGCCCTGCGGCCTGTTCACCACCTTCCGAGCCGCTGACGGTCGTGAAGCTCACGTCCAGGCCAATAACCTTTGCGCCGGCCTTGGCCAGGGTCTCGATGGCCCGCGCGTGGTAGCTTCGCGGCCACGGCCACACACCCAGGTGGGCAATGGATAGCTCGTCGATAGTGACCAGCGCTATCTCCTCGCTGGGTGTATTGGGTGCGCTGTTGGCGAGGCGGAAGTCGTAGCTCGCGAGTTCGAGTCGCCAGAAAATCTGTGAGAGGAGCCCCAGCTGGCTCCCAGGCCACGTCAGGGCCACCGCGACGACTGCCGCCGCGAGGCCGATGAGCCCGGCTGCAAGATGCTCTCGCGACCTCAGATGCATGGAATCGCGCCGATCCCCGCTGTCTGGGCGCTCTCCGTACCAGCGACCGTTACTCGACGATGATCTCCACGGCGCCTTGCGCCAACACCGTTACGTCGATGGTGACCTTTGGGGTCGGCAGAACCCCAGCGCCGAGCGGCCCCAGAGGCTTGCCCTTGGCCTGCGCAGTGGCGGTAGCGGTTACCTTGCAGGTGCCCTTGGCGACGCCCGTGATCTTGCCCTGATCCACACCCGCCGGCAGAGCGGCCGCGGTGGCTATGCTCTTGTTGCTCGACGCCCAGGTAACATTATCGGGCACCACGGGGTTGCCGTCGACGTCAAACCACTGCGTCTTCACGACGTAGCTGGACTCCGGGCGCACCGAGACGTCCGTGTTATCTGCCGTGCCGCTGACCACTGTCGGCTGGATGGTCAGGGTGACCGTAGTGGTCTGGTTGGCGACGACGTCCACCACCTTGGTGGCGTAGCCTATGATTGCGCCAGTGCAGTCCAGCGTCGCATACGCATTGGCGGCCACCACGTTGCTGCCCGCCGGTACATCCACTGTGGTCGAGACCGTTTCCTCGCCGCCACTGGGATCGGGCCGTTTCAGGCACACGTCTACCACGTTGGAGCCATCATACTCCACCAGGATATTGACGCTATTCGTTGCGAGAGGCAGCTTCTGTGGAGAGACGGTGTCCCGATCCGGAAACTTGATCGCTATGCTGAGCGTGCCCGAGCCTTCGGAGGTGGGAGGACTGACCGCCCCGCTTGCGTTGCCGCGCGCGGTGACGGCCCCTCCGCCGGAGCTACCACACCCTACGACCGCCAAGAGAGCGCAAACTCCCACCAAACCCAGTACCGCGCCCCTCAGTTTCTCGTGCCTTCGCACTTGATTCCCCCCTAGCTGACCCTGCCTCGCGTGCACCCGACATCAAGCTTTTTTAGTTTACCCACGCGTAGCAGCTTATACACCAGCCGACGTGGCCGTTGATAGGGCACTAAGCTTCCCTCGGGTGTGCCGTGTACGCGGCCCCGAGATTAGGGGCACGCCCGGAAGGGTACATTACTACTTACTACGGTAGTACGGCAACAGCGGGCTCGCCGGATCTGCCAAGGTGGCGCTTTTTGCGGGGCATGGTTCGACAGAGATGCTGTTCTATTTGGTCTTCTGCGAGGTGATTAGGCGTGAAACGAGCTCCTCTGATTGGATTGTTGGCCATTGCCGCGATCTGTGCTTTACCTGCTATTAGCCAGGCGGATCTTGACATCGCTGTCGGTATGGTCGCTTCTGACGTGAGTCTGGGAGAGGCGTTGCTGGCGGCAGGTATAGCGTACTTCTTGGGCTTCGATACTCACGTGGCGGCGTACTACCACAATAGGGAAGGGCTACCAGTCCCGAGTGTGCTCACTGCGCTGCTCTTTGCACGCATGTTCGATGTCGACCATCATCGGATAACTACTTGGCGCTCGCAGGGCCGTGGCTGGGGCCGCATTGCCCAGGACCTAGGCGTCCATCCCGGCGCCTTCAACAAGCTGCGCAAGGGCTTGGATGTCCGTCGCATGGATGACGATGAGTTCGAACGCTTAGTCTTCATATGGTACCTATCGCAGTACTACGGTGTGGACGAGTACCGTATCCACAACTGGGTGCGCGCGGGCCATCCCCTCCTGAGCGTGCTAATTGCGTTGGACCTCGGCGCCAAGTCGGGCCGGTCGGTTAGCGACCTGTTCAGCGCTCGCGGGTATCTGGCTTCGTGGGACGCGGTAGCGGACAAAGTAAAGGTGAGCAAAGTTGCCCGTAGGCATCCGCAGCGGCCTAAGGGAGGCCAGGAGTTCCGAGGCAAGGCTCACCAGGGTGGTGCAGGGCGCGGTGTCAGCGGTGGTTCTTCTGGTGGTGCGCCAGGCCACAAGTCCGGCAAGGGCTGGCACGGCTCCCAAGGCCGTGCACACAAGTGAGCAACCGAATAACTGAATAACTGAGGGCTGCCTGGTCCGCCATGATGGAACTACTCACCTTGCGTCTTTTTCGCGAAGTAGGGTGGGCTTTGCCTGTAACATTGTCAAAAAACGGGAGGAAAATGAGCGGCAGCGGCGATGGTGTGGGGACTGGTGCTTTGGCAGCTGTGCATCAACCACAAGCTACGGGCAGCTAGAAGCCACGCACCAGCGGGGATGAAGAAGCTGTTCCTGGCGGAGGCGCTGGAGGGACAAAGCTCGCGGCGCGGTCTGTCTGGAGGACACCCACGTTTGTTGTCTATTGCGCACACTCTCATCGCACACCCCCAGGCGACATGGAAAAGCGCGAGGTGTAACTTGACATAATCTATATTAGGCGGCCTTGCGTGGTTCGCCCTATTACACTAATCCGAGATGCTATCTCCTGCGACGTATCCCTTCCTCACCTCAATAAGTGCCTAGGCAAGACCAGATCGCTCAGAAGCCGTTCTATCGACCGCGATGCTGCGAAAAGGAACTCGACCAGTGTAGCGGTGGTTCATTGAATGGTCGCGTGGAGCTCCTCTTCGGCATAGGATTCCTTGCGCCCTGTCTCTCACCGACGCGGTGCAGGCGGCAGCGACTTGCGCATCTTCTCGGCCTCGTCCCTGCTGATGTCGCCCATGACCACCAGCGTGTACGGGCCCGCGTTCCACCGCGCGATTGTGCCCTTCTGGGGAACATCCTCGGGTAGTCTCCAACTCTGGAAAATCGAGAAAGCCCCAGACACGCCACGGAACATCATCCACAGAACCCTGTGCGGCCCGCGCCTCACCACACCTACACTGTCCTTCATGAAGGTGAATCCTGGAGGCACGTATCTTGGTACGAGGGCCTTCATGCCGAGCAGCCTCTCGGCCTCGGCTAGTGGTAGGCGCTTCGCTACAGAGGGTGCTCGGATCACTTTGGCGCCCGAAGGAGGCGTAAATGTAAATATAGTGGGGCTAAGATGTGTATCAAACTTTACACTCTCGAACCACCATTTCTCGGTCTGGGCCCCGCGCATTCTCTGATGTTCTGCCGCCAAGACGACGTATTTATGCCTGTCCACGGTTAGCTTGGCGACCTGACGCCCCGACGGCCCCTTCAGGACGAGCACCCACCCCTTTCGACCAGCCACCTTGGCCTCGCCTGCGACTGACCACTTGGCGGCCGGATGTCGTGCAGCCCCTATCGGGATGCTGTGGCCTTTGAAGCCGGGCGCCAGGGGAGACACGTAGACTTCACGCTTGCATCGCGAGTACCGCCACTGCTTCTGGCCATCAACAACCGCGATGTCGCCAGCCTGGTCCGCAGGGGATACCACCTCAAACCGCTGGCGCCTGCCAGGTGCGAAGTATGCCTTCTGCTTGATTATCCACACGTGTCCACCGCGGCTGACCTGTAGCACGCGCAGGCCCTCGTAGGTCACCTTCGAGCCCACGGTCTCGATCTTGCTAAGGATATCCTGGGCTGATGGGGCCGCCCAGAGAACCAGCATATGCGTGCCTAGAAGAGCCGCACCGATCCCGACAAGCGTGAGGAGTAGCCGCATGGGCCTGAGGCCACGGCGTTGTCTATTGGTCGTTGTTATCCCGTGAGGGGCGCGGGCAGTGAAATCGTCCATAGCTGTATCCCCGCTCACCGGGCGCTACCCGTAGAGCACGCACCATTCCTGTCACATCTGGCCGCTCACCAGGAGGATACCTGCGTCGACGCCTCGGCTGGTCTCAGAGAAGCGCTGATGGTAGTGGGCCAAGTCCTCCAGGAAGGCAGTCTCGGAGACCGCCGACTCGCGGCCATGGCTCAGCCCGAGGGCCGACATCAACTCATCACCGCCGGGTGAATCGAGAGCTGGCCCGTGTATCCTCAGCGCCAGGGCGCCTGTGCCGATCAGTATCACGACGAGCAGCGCCGCAACCACCACCGGCCGCCAGTCCCTGGCGAACAGCGTGGTGGGCCAGGGAGTTGGGATCACTTGTCCCCTATCGCCTCTGACGAGGGTACGCTCACTGATTCGACGCATCACGGCCGACGCGAAATCCGGCGGCAGGATGTCGGGCTCGCAGTCCCGCATGGCCCGCCCGATCACATTGAATTCGGCCAGCGCTTGGCGACACCGCACGCACGTGCGCAAGTGCTCCTCCAGCAGGGGCCTCAGACCGGTGGGCCAATCTTCGGTTCTCGAAGCCCCTATGACTTTTCTTACTGTGGCGCAACTGAGTTTTCTCATACTTCTCACAAGCCCCTAGAGGGACTCAGATCCCAAGTGCCCCAGGTATTCCTCCATGGGCAATCTCTGGACCAGCTTTTCTCGCAGCATCTTGCGTGCGTTGAAGAGCCTACTCTTCACGGTCCCCAGAGGGACACTCAGCGACTGCGAGATTTCCTCATAGCTCATCTGCTGAAAATCATACATTATGAGTACAGCACGAAGCTTGGGTGCCATTTCGCCAACTGCTCGCCACACTTCGCGTGTGAGCTCCCTACTGGCTGCCTGTTCGTCGGGAGGTCTGTCGGGATCACGGATCTGCCACTCTGTGTGACCTTCTGCGCTTTCGATCGGTGCGTCAAGCGACTGCTCTACCGAACGCCTGCGTTTGCGGCGGAGCGCATCGATGGCCAGATTGGTGGCTATGCGGTAGAGCCAAGTCCCAAAGGACGCCCCACCTCTGAAGCGCCCCATCGACTCCCAAGCTCTGACAAAGGTTTCCTGAGCCAAGTCCTGCGCTTCCTCGCGGTCACTGAGCATTCGCGCGAGATAGCTATAGATCCTATCGCCATAAGTCTCAACGAGCGTGGCGAAGGCCGCCTGCTCCCCGGCTTGAGCACGTTCCACAAGTGTTGCCATACTTGTGTCGTCCGCGTCTTGCCTAGTCAAGGACGTATCTCCGGGCCCCAGGTTCATTACGGCCCCCAGCGGCCGAACTGACTCCGTCCCCAGCCACAGGCGGCAGAGGGGCGTCTAGCAGGCTCACACGGGAGAAGCATGTACCCCACCGCAAGTATACCATTCCATCCCGTAGATAGAGCGGAGGTTCAGCGCGGTTGGACTTGGCCCGAGTTGGGGTCTCTTCGCGGCCCGAGGTAAATGTAGCGGTCGAGGAGGCGCTGATACTCCGACCAGCGGTTGCCTGGTGGCCCAGCCTCCACAACCTCGCCGAAGAACTGCACATGAGCATCCAGGTTGTCGGCGTAGTGAAGAGCGCAGGCCTCAGGAGTCATCGGTAGCACAGGCGCGCCGTATTCCTTCTGGCCGTGGTGGCTCAGGAGCAAGTGCGTGAGGCGCACCGCCAATTCCTCCGGGAAGTCTGGGAGGTCCCGGATGCGTTCCATAACCATGCGGTCAGTAAGCACTATGTGTCCGACAAGCCGCCCAACGTCGGTGTAGTCAATAGTGGTGCCTACGATCGCGAGCTCTTGTATCTTGCCCAGGTCGTGCAGCAGGCCTCCGGTGATGAGCAGGTCACGATCTAGCTCGGGATGCGCCTCGCAGGTTGCCTGTAGCATGGCCAGCACGCAGAGCGTGTGATGGATGAGGCCACCAAGGTGGGCATGATGCAAGGACTTGGAACCGGGGCACTCGGCGAAGGAATCAAGGATCTCGCGATCGCCGAACACGGTATGAAGAAGCAGGCGCAAGTCAGGATTCTCGACACTTGCTACCCACTCCAGGAGCTTCTCCTTCGCCTCCTCCCCATCGAGCTTACCAGTGGCTACGAAGTCCGAGCGGTCGTACTCGCCCTCAGCGCAGGGACGTATTCTATCGAGCCTTAGCTCAAGCTGACCTCTGTAGCTCTCGACCCGCCCTGTCACCTCCACCACGTCGCCCTCTGTGAACAAGCCAGCAGCTTCCTCGGCTTGGTCCCACATCCGTGCGGCCACCTCGCCGGTGCGGTCCCCAAGAACCAGGGCGAGGTACTGTCCCGGTGTGTCTCTGAAAGGCACAAGCCGCCTCTGGCG
Source organism: Armatimonadota bacterium (assembly GCA_029777735.1). Classification (GTDB taxonomy): domain Bacteria; phylum Armatimonadota; class Zipacnadia; order Zipacnadales; family FEN-943; genus JAKORR01. Next base: position 8,133 of record JAKORR010000711.1, read on the forward strand.
CACGGAGAAGGTGCCTTGCACCTGCTGACCTTCAGTGAGGTCGGCTATGAATTGCCTTCCCATGTCACGGTCTCCTCTGTTCGCGGTGAACCGTCGGCATTGAGCCTCAAGGCGCCCAGCCGCAGGCCTTGGGCTGAGGCCCCTTCCGGGGGTGCCCACACCCGGACGTAGGTGTTGCGTAGCTGCAGCTCCTCGAGCAGACCGAGGCATAGGCCCATGCCCTGCTCGTCATCCAAACCCACGAGGAGCCCTGCCAACTTGCCCTCCTCCTGCATTCTCTCGACGTAGCTCAGTGGGGGCACGTAGCGGAGCGCCAGGTGATCCAGCTCGAACTCGTGAACACCGCTGTTCTCGAACCACTGCGCGAAGAGAGCGGTCCGCCATTTCTGCCGCTGCTCGCGCGGCTTAAGGCGGCAAGCCTCAGCGACGTCGAGACGAAGCCAGCGAACCTCGGTGCGTCCTCGCCAAGGCCAGCGCAGGTGGTCCAGTCGCCCAGGAGGCCCCAGTGCCAAAACTGTGGCCGGCGCGAGGAGCTGTATCTTGGCGGTCTTGAGCTCGGCTGCTCCAGGGCCATCTACGTAGCCGGTGGTGTCCACAATGATCCATTGCGCCTCGCAGGATCGCTGTGCGCGCAGCGCGCTGCGGAAACAGGCCGACAGCGCCGCAGCGGGCCGTCCTGCGGGACTTATGTCCCCAATGAATTCGAACTCTCCCTGGTCGGTACCGTATCTTAGCCAACCTACGCACGCAGGCGGGCCGACGCGCGACTGGCCAACGTCGGCGTCCAAAAGGATGACGGTTCCTTGTGACGAAAGCTCCTCGGCTAGCCACCAGCAGAAGGTGGTCTTGCCCGTGTCAGTTGGGCCAAGGACGACGATCCTGCCTCGCTCGGGCAATCGTTCTAGCAAGTCGACCCATTCGTCTGGTACGTCTATAGCTGTAAGCTCCGGAGGTGAGAAACGCATGTCTCAAAACAACCTCACCTGCATAGCGTTAGGTTCAAGACGGCTGCGGTCCTCTTCGCTATGCCATCTTGAGCTCCTCCTTGTGGCGCTCGGACTTGGGACAGTGTCGGCAGCCTGGGCCTCGCGGCCTGCCATCGTGGAGGTAAATGCCACAAAGGTTGTGGCGCCCGTCACCACTCGCGTTTTCGGCAACAACGTACTTGCGTACCTGGCCCCCCAAGGACAGACGGACGAAGGCCATAGGATTTACTCAGACCGAGGTGCGGGTCTTTGGGACCCGGAGAGTGCCAGTCCCGTGCCAGAGTACGTGGAGCTGGCTAAGCTGGCGGGTATCACGGTCGCCCGCTGGCCGGGCGGCTGCGGCGTGCACCACTATGACTGGCACCGCACGGTGGGGCCTGTGAACCAGCGGCCCAACCAGCGGTTCGGCCTGAGCGAGTTTCTGGTGTGGTGCCGAGTGGTTGGCGCGGAACCCCTCATCACCCTGGCTGATTACTGGGGCAACCACAATGACGCCGCGGACCTGGTCGAGTACCTCAACGCGCCCGTCGGTGCCAATCCCAACGGTGGCAAGGACTGGGCCGTTGTACGTGCCTCAGAGGGCCACAAGGAACCATGGAAGGTGGTCTGGTTCGAGTACGGCAACGAGACCTACCACGGCGACCACCAGGGTAAGCACAAGATGACCGGGGAGGAGTATGGACGACGCTTCCTGCTCTACCGCCGGGCGATGAAGGCCGTGGACTCCGGCGTTAAGCTTGGTGCGCTGGTACAGGACGAGAGCGAGTGGGCACGACAGGCGGTGCGCATCGCTGGTCCGGAAATGGACTTCGCTATCACACACACCTACGTGCCCGGCGGCGGCAAGGACGTGGGCGCCCGGTACACACCGCGGCAGGTAGCGCAAGCCTGCGTGGCGGCCGACACAGTGATCAGGCGCACCTACCTGGGGCTGCACAAGCTCATCGAGGAAGAGTGTGGACGTACAGACGTCCCTCTTGCCATCACTGAGTACAATGGGCACTTCGTGCAAGAAGACCCTGTCCCCTATCGCCAAAGCCTCGCCGTGGCGCTACGCAATGCTGACCACTTGCGGGTGATGCTCGATCCGTCAATGCGAATATTGATGGCCAACTTCTGGCAGTTCTCAAACGAGTACTGGGGTATGGTACGTGGCTACACTCATGCCTCCGAGCCTCTGGTGAAGCAGGCGAACTTTTTCGTCTACCAGCTCTACCATGAGCATTTCGGTGACGAACTGCTAGCCTCCAAAGTAGATTGCGATCGGTGGGATTTCGAGGGAGCCTGCTGGGTACCAGCGCGCCGGGGCCAAGGCCAGGAGTATCGTCTGTTTGAGGACAACCTGTACCAAGGCCAGACCTGGCGTATCTCCGAGGCGCCTGAGGTTGAGCAGCACCTGGAGGAGGACGGCCGGGTGCTCAGTGTCCAGTTCAAGGGTGGTCAGTTCAACTACTACCACGCCTCCATTGAGCTGCCCGCCGAGCCGCTCACGGGTTACCGCCTCACGGGCTGGATCAAGACCCAGGAGCTGGAGGCAACCCAAGGAGCCGGGTTTCAGGTGGGAGACGCGCGCGGCTGGGAGGCCACGCAAAGCTGCAGTCTCGGTGGAGATGTGCGGGGAACCCAGGACTGGGTTAAGGTCGTCGTGGACTACGTTACCCTACCCGACACTCAAGGCATTACGATCCAGGCGCGACGCCTCGACCTTAAGGACACGTGCTCAGGCAAGGCCTGGTGGCGCGTGGAGTCCGTGCAGCGCTTCCAGCCTGAAGTGATGCCGGGGGTGCCCTACGTGGAGGCCGTGGCAAGCCGCCGCAGGGCCGACGGCGCACTAGGCGTGATGCTGATACACAAGGATCTGGACGCCAACACACCTGTTACGCTGAGCGTCTCCGGTAAGCCCGTGAAGGCTGCACGAGCTTGGGCTTTGATAGGCCCCACGCCGGAGGCCAACAATCTGGGTCCGGAGAGGGCAATTGGCATCAGCGAGGTACGGTGCGAGGTCGTGGGGACGTCGGCGCGGCTCACCCTGCCTAAGTTCTCGGTTGTGGCTGTCGAGTTGAGATGAAGGGAATAGCCCGAAGGTGGGTGCGATTTGCGAGCCTATAGCAACGCCGCCTCACTCCTCGCAGCCTCGAAGGTTCCCTACGGTTTGGTGGGTTAGGCCAGGGCCGCTTGCAGAAATCCCAGATTACAGTGGGCGTTGGCCCGTCAGGGCTAAGGGTGTCTGAGGTTTCTGTGCCGAGGGCAGGTGAACCAGGCGCGAGATGGTAGTCGCTCCCTTCGGCCGAGACGAAGCGCGAATGGTTCTGCGCAAACCGGCTGGGGACATCGAAGCCAGCGCGTTACCTGTCCGTCCACTCTGCGATCTATGTTCCTGCTGGCCCGCCCAGCGGTTTGTGCCTTGTCAGGACGGTTTTCCAGTATCTTAGCCGCCATACCTTCTCTTCCTGATCCCCATTCCCTAACTGGCTTCCGACACGGCACGACGGGCGGAGGTCAGCAGTGAGGCTACTTACCCCGGACCGGTGCAAGAGTCCGTAAGTCCCAGGCGCGCAGATTTAGACTCACTGTTCTTCGTCCGCCTTCGACTCTTGTGGCGCAGTCCTCGTTTAGCGCCAAGTCGCGGAGGCCCTTCTCGGCGTACCCGCGCGGCAGGATTAGGCTCACAGTGCGTGGTTGCCCGCTGTCATTCACCACGGCAATGCGGTCGCCAAACTGCCTGATCCAGAGTGTTTCGTCGGAGGCAGCCTCGGCTGGCAGGACCTCGCCCTCGAAGGACTGCGGCTCAGTCATGGGCAGGCCTCGGAAGGCTCGGCAAAACTCGCGCAGGTCCTGTTCGTGGCCCATGGTGGCGCGGAACCAATTGTAGAAGGTAAAGTGCCCTGGGTTCTGCAGCCGAATCGCGTGTGTGATGGGCTCATAGTAGGCCCGCCCCAAGGGTGCGCCAGGGCCCACACGGAAACCCTTCGGGTGCGTAGGCAGCTCCCAGTAGATGTAGTAGAGCTCGACGCCGCTAGGCTCACCCGAACGGAAGAAGCCGGACAGCGGCGGCTCGAAGAAGAACCGCTTGTTCCACTCTTCCGGCCAGTAGCGGTCGGCGTCGATGCCCATGACGCGACTAAGCACTAGGCTCTCCTCATTCTTGTAGAGCGCGGGATCGTAGCCGTGGTACCTGTGCAGCTCCAGCAGGTCAACGGGTGCTTTTTCCCAGTCGCGCTTCTCGCCTGGATCATTGCTAGGGATCTTGGTGAACACGATGAGGTGCTTCCTGGGGTCGGCCTCGCGCACAGCCTCTAGGCAATGCCGCCAGTGTTCGTGGATGCGGCGGCATCGCCACTCTATCCACTGGTCCCAGACGTTGGCGCGCAACCACTCGTAGCGCTGGGCAGGGTCGCCCGCCGTGCCTCCCACGATGACGCCAGTATTCTTCTGGAACTCCGCGATGTCGAATTCACTGTAACCTGACTCCTCCGGCGGGTGCTTGCGGTTCGTGCCCACATACAGATTGCCAAATTTGCCGTTGGCCCGAAAACCGACAGCCGGCACACATGACCAATCCCTGGTCTTCTCGGCCATCTCACGCAGCAAGTCGTACATGAGCTGTTGCACAACTGGGTGGAGCGGGTCGGGCACGGTGCCGAAGAAGTCCATTGTCTCGCCGCGGCACGTCAACTGGTAGATGTCGGGCATCTTCTCGTATTCCTCAGCTCCCTTGCCGGAAAGGTAGAACACGAGGGAATCCACGCGCGGCACGACCTCCACGTTGTGGCGCTGGGCTATTGGTAGCACGTCCTCAAAAACGTCCGCGTCGCCGCTTTGCGGGAAGATCTTCGAGGCGAAGCAGGCACTGCGGTCGAAGTGGTAGGGATGGAACTCTAGGCGGTTGAAGCCCATGAAGCGTAGGTACTCCATCATACACGTCACGGAAGCTTGACGTGTTGTCGGCGTCGCACGCGTGGAGCCGTACTCCTCATACAGCGGCGATTCCCAGGGATAGAAAAGGCTGATAGTGCGCTGCTCGCCAGCTGGCGGATTCACGGTGACACCCAGGTCTGCCAGCTCAGCCTCGATTTCATATATCGCTAGGCTGGCGGCGGCGCCTCCGCTGGTGTCTGTTTTCTCGCGCTCGCGGCTTGACGAAGCGAGAGTTACATCCACTGCGGCGCTCTTAGGGAAGAACAGCGTCACCTGCTGGAAGGACTGGCCGTCACAGGGGTACTCGCGGCCTGTGTAGGTCACGTGCAGGTTGATCAGGTCCGTATGGCCAAGGCCACCACTCATCAGCAGCGGGCTAGGCTCGGCCTCCGGCGCCGCATCGATGGCGGTCTCCAGGTATCGCTCCCGGTCGTTGATGCTCTCGACCACCAGCAGGTGCGGCGTAGCCCTGGGTCGGCACGCCAGACGGTAGGCAAAGGCAGGCAACACCCTACGCTGAGCTCCGTAGGACTCTCGCGTCTCGGTGACGCTCTCTGGCGTCCCAGTAACACGATACTGCCTGCCGTCGACCAGAGTCACGACCTTGCTCTCGCCCCACTGGTGAAATTCGTGATCCGTCGCCGTACACTCGACACGATCCACAAGGCGGCAGGGGATCACGTCCACAATGCGGCCGCTCTTGACCAGGCGCTCACACAGCGTACGTCCTGCTTGGTCATAGGGCTGCACCGCACCGTCGAACCAGAAGGCCTGGCCCTTTCGCTCTGCCAGATAGATCTTCCCGTCCCGCAAAACCGTGCCGTCAGGTGCCATCGTGAACTCCGGGGGGCGCGCCCTGCCGCCAGGCGTATCGACTTGAACCATCTTGTGCCACACCTCGCTCTTCTCGACGTGAGCGCCATCTATCGTCACGGAGAAGGCCTTGTGTCCGGGCGGCAAACGGTACCACCCGGGGAGCAGGAACTCACAGTGCCAGGTGTTGCGTCCCGTCTCCAGTGCCTGCGCCCCGCGCGGTGATACTCGCACCAGCGGCAGGCTCTCTAGGAAGGCCTGGGGTTCAAGGCTGGTCGCAGTGCTGGCCGCCTCCGCTGTGAGCGTCACGTGGAAGGGTTGACCAGGCATGATTCTTGTCGGCGCCGTCAGAGCCACCGCACGCAGTTCGGGTATCGCCAAACCTTGCAGAACGCGCTGGACCTGGCCGGCTGTCAGCGGCACGTCGTAGATGCGCAGCTCGTCGAGGAGTGCGTCGGCGGGAGAACCGCCTTGCCAGTCGGCGCCAACAAAGAACTTCATGCCCATCTTTGGCTCAAAGCGACCACCGCGCGCCGCCACAAGCCTCCCGTCGATGAAGAGCCTGTTGCCTTCCTTGCTGTCCCACGCCGCGGCCACATGATGCCACTCGCCGGCACGCCAGTCAGCCACTGAGTACGTTAAGTATTGGTCTGCCTCGGAGCGCAGGTCGAGCCGTAGCACCGACCCTGCCATCCACTTCCACAGGTATAGCGTATTCTGTGGCTTATCGTGGAAGGGCAAGTCATCGGCGAAGAGACCGTGGTTCTTGCCGTCATCGCCATCCCAGCGCGGGCAGACCCACAGGCACACAGTGCCTTGTGTCTTAACCAGATTGCCCTTGGCCGGATAGGCCAGCACTGCCGAGCCGTCCGCGAGAAGGGCTTGGCCTCTCTTGCCCTCGAGGAACTGGAGTTGCCCCCCGCTTACAATGGCCTCACCCTGACCGACCATTGGCTTGGGCGAGCCGTCAAAGTCGGCGCTGAAGAGAAGCTTCGGCGGGGCTGACAGGACCTGTGAGATCAGGAGCACGGTGACTGCGGACTGCAACGACAGCATTGCGCTCAGACCTCCCCATCTGCTACTTATTTGAGGCGCGGCAGAGGCCCCCCACGGGAAGCATTCTCCTGGGAACCGTTTGGCCTATGCACCCCGTGTCCTGCGCCTACTTCGGCCCGCGACACGGACACGCGACCGGGATAGGAATTGCCGGAGCAACGGCTTCGTTCCGATGGCTGGAAGCAGCGGCCTGCGGTCAGCCAACAGTGTTAGCGGTTGTTGTCCGTCACTCCGGGCCAGGTGTCAGTTCGGAAAGGCGACGCAGGAAAGCCTTCCTTGTTATACAGGTTGCATACTGGGTTGTTGGCCCAAGCGTATCTGACGGCCACGGGCGCGGCCACTTCGGGCGACGAGACGACCACGGTGTCGCCATCGATGGTTGCGTTGGCCCATACGAACTTCCTGTCCTCACCCGCGATGACAAACCCCTTCAGGCCCTCCTCGTCCTTAGCGATCAAGCCGCTGCCCACATGCTTGAAGTGCAGACGGATTTTGCCGTCCTCCACGCTCATCGAGTCGTACAGCGGACCAGAGTAGACAATGTCACGGCCGTAGGTGTTGGCCAGCGCCCAGGCCGCTAGCCTCCAACCCACGTCCTGCTTGTTCTTGGGGTGAATGTCATCGGCCTCGCCGATGTCGATAGTCACAGCCAGGCCCGTATTGGGCTTCGAAAGCACCATAGCCTGCGCCTCGCGTAGCTCGGCCCAGGCGCTTGCCTCGTTCGGATCAGTCTGCACGGCCATATAGTTCGCAAGCTGCACCACCAGGAAGGGAAAATCGCCTTGGTTCCAGGCTTCGCGCCAGCACTCGATCATGGCAGGCAGTAGCGTGCGGTACTGGTAGGCCCGGCCCGCGTTGCCCTCGCCTTGGTACCAGATCGCGCCGCGGATTGCGAAGGGGCACAGTGGAACGATCATGCCGTTGTACAGAGCAGACGCCGTGTTCTGACTGCCGGGAAGCTGCGGATAAGGAGGCGCAGCAGGCGGCTGCTTGCCCTCAGCCTTGGCCTGTTCAACGGCCTTCTGCCACTCGGCGCGCTGGCGGTACCACTCGGACATGGTCTTGTTGAATTCGCTATGGTACTCGGCGAAACGCTCCTTCAGATCTGGGTACTTGGCCAGCTCTGCATTGAAGCGGTCCACAATGGGCTTCGTCTCGGGGTATTGGCTCAGCTTCTCAAGACTCGTCCAGGCCTCGGCCACCGTGCCGCCCCAGGAGCTGTTGATCAGGCCGATGGGCACATTAAGCTCCTTGTGGAGGTCGCGACCGAAGAAGTAACCGACGGCGGTGAAGCCAGGCACTGTCTCGGGGCTGCATTCGACCCAGTTGGCGGTCACGTCCTCCTGGGGCAGGAGCGAGGGCTTGCGGGGTACTGTGAGGAAGCGAATGTTGGGGTAGTTGGCCTGCGCGATCTCCTGCTGAGCATTGGCCGAC
>JAKORR010000712.1 GCA_029777735.1 Armatimonadota bacterium
GCTGCACACTGCGGTGTTCTGAAGGCTCACGGCCGAACGCTTGCAGTTGTGGGTTGTGGCCTCCTGGCGATTCCCAGGAACGCAACCAACGGCATGGAGGCTGAAGTGGCTCGTCAGGGCGCCGTGATGTCGGAGGTCGGGCCGTACACGAAGATGTCGGTGCCGCACCTCATGGCACGTAATCGGCTCACAAGCGGCCTGGCGCGGGCGGTCATCGTGGTACAGTCACGGGGTCGCGGCGGATCGTTGGTCACCGCCGAGTACGGGGCCAAGCAGGGCCGTAGTGTCTTCGCTGTGCCCTGGCCAAGCAACATGGCTGAGGGTATCGGGACCGGGCGGCTTCTTAAGGAGGGTGCTCGTGTGCTCCGGGGCCCCGACGATGTCGCGGGCCTTGCTAATGACCTTCGCACCCAGGCGCCGGGACCTGTACCCGAACAGCTAACGCTCTTTGAGGAGTCCTGAGCCAAGCCTGCGTGGCCGGAGTCTGTGTTATACTTATTTCTAACAACACTTTGGGAGGGCGGTAGTGTCGACGGACGAGGTCAAGCGAGATACCGGCACGAGCCTGGCAGTGTGGACAGCCACGGGAATGGGCGTGGTTACCTTTGTTGTGGGTGTTGTTTTGCTCATCAAGGTCTTTGGATGGGCGTACGAGGTCTTCCAGGGCATTGATGCCTCCTTCGGCAAGGTTACGGTCTCGGCGCCGGTAGTCGCGTCGGGGCACGAGGCGCCCAGTAAACCTTCTGCTGAGACCTCACACAGGACAAGCGGCCAGTCTGTGCAGGCTTGCCCGGGCAATCGCGGGCTGCTGGAGACTATGGCCATTATCGGGATGAAGCTGGTAGGGCTGCTCATCCTCGGCTGGATAGCTGCAATGCTGGCCGCTCGGGGTGCTGGAATGGTGGGCGCTTCACGCGGCCCCAAGAACTCAGGATGAGTTCTCCCTTGGGTAAGATGGAGCTCCAGCGAGTGAGGGCAGTCATCTCCGGACGTGTGCAGGGCGTAGGGTTCCGCTACTACCTTCAGCGCCGCGGCCTCGAGCTAGGCCTGGCAGGATGGGTGCGCAATCGTGGCGACGGAAGCGTGGAATTCGTCGCCGAGGGGCCGAGGCCGGCGATAGAAAAGCTTCTTGCGGCAGCGCGTATGGGACCGCCGTCGGCTTATGTCACGGACATGCGAGTGGAGTGGTCACCACCCGAAGGGAACCTGCCCCAGCCCTTCTCGATTGAGTCCACTTCCTGGAGCTGAACGCATGACCTACGAGCGAGAGGCTACTGAGCTCTCAAAGTGCCGGCCTTGCTGCTTGTCGAAGATAACGACCAGACGTGCGAGCCGTTTGCCACAAGGCCCTGCAGCGGACAGGGGCACAGGGTCGTGTTGCTCGACTCAGCCGCCGAGGCGGCAACACTACCCATGCGGTCCCAGGCTAGGATCACGGGTATGCTTGTATGTGTCCACCGAAACCGGCTGGCTTTGTCGAGAAGATGACCAGTCTGCTAGTGCCGGTGATCTTCCAGGCAGCGCCCATGCTTGATCGGTGGTTGCGCCGAGACCGCGCTGCCAACGATGCGTCAGGCTTCATCGAGATTGACCGGTTTCTGGGAGCGGCGCTGAGCTCTCTGGAAGGCTACAGTCCCTGAGGCGCGTTCCCGAACACTCCATCCTTCCTATTCTAACAACCCATGAGCCCGTCTGAGCATCAAGACAACAACCAGTGCTCTTCGTGGTGGCGCAGTTTCTTTGACAGCCCGGACTGTCTGGTGCTGGGCCAGTTTCCAGATGCGACCACGTCCCGCTGGGAAGCAGGTAAGATCGCCGACCTTGTCGGTTTGCAACCCGGCATGGTAGTAGCAGACGCGCCCTGTGGCTCTGGGAGGCATCTTCCAACCTGGGTGGCGCGGGGCTGTTTCGTCGTGGGTCTTGATGCGTCACCAATGATGCTTGAGCTAGCCCGCCGGGTCGTGGCAGGTCTGAAGGGCCGCGCTTTGCTAGTGCAGGGACTGATGCAGGCCTTGCCCTTCGCGGGCGAGACCTTCGACGTCATGTTGAACCTGTTCAACAGCTTTGGCTACCTAGCAACGGACGAGGAGAATGCTCGCGTACTGACGGAGGCGGCTCGTTGCCTCCGCCGGGGTGGCCGTCTGCTTATCGACACGCGCAATCCACCTATGGAGATCCTCTTTGCGCCCTATCGCGACGAGGTTAAACTACCGGGGGGCCGACGCCTACAGGCTTCAGCCAGCTACAGCCGCGAGACCAAGCGGTTGAGTGTGTGCTGGCGGGACTTGAAGGAAGACCGGCTTGTCCACTGGGTTTCCATTCGTCTGTACAACGTCGGAGAGCTGAGTGCTATGCTTGAGGCGGCGAGGCTCGAGGTCGAGGCGGTGTTCGGCAGCCTCGAAGGTGAAAAGTTCTCGTCTGCTCACTCGAAGATGATCGTGCTCGCGCGGCGGCCATGAACAGCCACACGGAAAAGCTTGACGCAGCGTCCCCGAGTTCAGGGCCTGGGCGCGTGACTGTTTGTCCTTGGCCCCAAAAGGAGCCTCCACAGCAATGATAGCTGGAGCTATGTTCGCACTTGTCCTCGGCGCACCCTCCACCGATACCTTGCCTGGCCCCCCTACGGCGCCAGGGACCTTCACGCTCTGGCAGCTGCCGGCCCAGACGCCCACGCAGATGATGTCCTACATCTTGCGTACCTCAGGCAACCGAGTGGCCGTGATCGACGGCGGCATGCCCGGAGATGCTGCCTACCTGCGGAGCTTTATCAAGACCCTGGGTGATCGCGTCGATGCTTGGGTGATAACGCACGCCCACACGGACCACTTCGGAGCTCTTGGGGAGATTCTTGTGCAGGCCGATCGCCCCCAAATCTGCGCCCTTTATGGATCGCTGCCAGACCTTGAGTGGTTCCGCCAATGGGGGGATGAGGACCCAGCGCGCTACGAGACCTTCTTGAGCCGTGTCGCCGCGGCGGGCGTGCCTACAATCGAGGTGGAGGCCGGGCAGGAGTTCACCCTCGACGGCGTGCGGTTCGAGGTGCTTGGAGTCTTTAACCCCGAGATAACACGCAACGGGCCCAACAACTCGAGCCTGGTTCTCCGCGTCTCCGACATTCGCAAAGCCGTGCTATTCACGGGCGACTTGGGGGTGGAGGGCGGTAACAAGGTCCTGGCGGGTCCTTACGCCCACCGGCTACAAGCCGACTACGTCCAGATGGCTCACCACGGGCAGAACGGCGTATCTGAGCAGTTCTATCGCCACGTGAACCCGAATTACTGCCTATGGCCCACGCCCCTGTGGTTATGGAATAACGACAATGGTGGCGGGCAAGGCTCAGGTCCCTGGCGCACGCTGGAAGTGCGCGAGTGGATGACGCGACTACATATAAGGCAGCACTACGTGTCCTTCGAGGGTCTCTACAGGATCGACTAGAGCCGGGGTCAAAACTAGGGTAAGTACGATCATGAGCGCGATCATGATCATGATGTAGGCCAGATGACGGAAAGTGTTGTAGCTGTAGATTCCAAGCTTGCGTCAGTGATGTACGACCAAGCGGGTGGCATTCGTCCAACTAAGCGAAGATGTTCTCCGTCGTCCAGCGCCGCCCCGGTAACGGCGCAGTTGCGGGTGTCTCGACGCAAGCCCTACAAGCCCGCTGAGCGGCACTACAAGAAGAGCGTCATCATGCCCGACATTTGCAGCGATGTCTGGTCCCAGACGATGGCCTGAACGATCTGGTAGCCTTAGGTGCTAAAGTAGAAACCTGCCGCTGACAGCACCAACCCGAGAGGCAGGGCACGGCCACTACCAAGCGGCGGAGGGAGTGCCTCTGCCCACGTCCGGACGGCAGTTCTCTTCGCTCTGTCGTTCCCGTGCTACGTTCCCACCTACCGCTTCCTTGGGCCGAACGGTAGTGATCGGCACGTGTAGTATTCTACCGCCCCTCCGAGCCTGCGTCGGGTGTTTTCGGCCCGAGCGACCGTTGTTGAGGCAACCGCCACTCGAGAAGGCCCCCACTAAAACCATCTTGCAGTTGTACCTCCAGACGCAAGGCCGTCGTTGTGACGAGCTTGAAGCTAACCGCGTTAAACGTGTCCGTATCCACACCGTAGGAGCTCTCTGCGTCCACCTCACGCCATTGGTTGCCGTCCCACCACAGTAGCCGCCACGACTTGGGCACGCGGCACTGACCGCGCCCGGTGTCATCGAACCAGTAGACCTCCGCCTTGCTGAGCTTCATCGGCTGCGCGAAGTCGTACTGCACCCACTCGACCGTCCCGCGGTGGTCCCACCACGTGAAACGCGGGATGCTGTGATCGATAGAGTTCTCGGGCAGGACGCCGTCGTTGAGCGCCCTAAGGCTATCAGCAGGCCAGCAGTGCGACGCCGAGGGCTTTGCCATCACGGCTATCGTGAGCTGGTCTGCATCTCTCGACGGCGCGGCCTGGGTCGGCACCCAGACGACCATCTCGCCCGGCTTGCGGTTGTCCCATGCATAGTAGGGCACGGCCATGACCGGCACAGGCTGCGTCTCCCAAGTCAGCGCCCCATCCTCGGCCTGACGGACGACTTCTGCCATGCCCCGCCCCCGTAGTACCACTACGCCCCCAAGTAGCCCTGGCTCGAAGTGCGGCGTCATTTCGGCCTCATCCGGTATCACAATCCGGCTCACAGGTACTTCGTGGTCGGCTTCCTCGAAACAGTAGACGATGGGACCACGCTGGAGAGCGACGCGCCCGCGGTTTTCCTCCACGGCCACATCCGTCTGGACGCGACGCACCGGCATATCCATGTCCAACTCGACGACATCGCCCGTAGTCCACTTGCGCCGGAGCCGGACGAAACCGTCCTCGGGCGTCAGGCCCTCCACGCCTCTGCCGTTCACACTGATACTTGCCTTTTCACACCAGCCGGGAATCCGCAGGTACAGGATAAACTCACGCTCCGACTTGGGCTGCAACTCAATCCGCACCCGGCCGTTCCAGGGATAGTCGGTGGTCTGCTCGACGGCGACCATCTCACTCCCTAGCTGCACCTGGGCCCTGTTCGCTGCGTACTGCAGCACCCACAGATCTTTGCCGTCCTCTGAGGTGGCGTACACATAGCCGCCCAGTACTGGGAAGACCCGCACCACGTTTGTCGGGCAGCAGGCGCAGTCATACCAGGTCTGCCGGTGATGGTCACCCCGGCTCGCCAGGGGATTCACGTAGAAGAACCGCGTCCCCTCCAGTGACACGCCCGAGAGCATTCCGTTGTATAATTCGCGTTCCACGATGTCGGCGAACCGGCCCTCGCCGTGCAGCCATAGCAGTCGCTGGTTCCAAAAGACCATGCCAATGGCGGCGCAGGTCTCGCAGTAAGCCTCGTAGTTGGGTAGGAAGTAGGGTCTAGCAAAGCCCTCGCCGTGGCCCTGAACCCCAATGCCCCCGGTAACATACATCTTGCGTCTTACTACGTCCTGCCATAGGGCTTCGAGAGCATTAATGTAGCCTTGGTCCCCCGTCAGTGCCGCCAGGTCTGCCACAGCGCTATACAGGTACATCGCCCGGACGCAGTGTCCCACTGCCTCGGTTTGCTGGCGTATGGGCTGATGGTCCTGGCAGTAGGGGCCATAGAGCTTGTGCGTGTCCGCCTGGCCACGTTCGTCCACGAAGAACTGCGCCAAGCGCAGATAACGCTCCTCGCCCGTCGCGCGCCATAGCTTGATCAACGCCAGCTCAATTTCCTCGTGCCCGGGGACAGCGTGGCGCTTACCTGGGCCGAACAGCCCGTCGATGTGGTCCGCGAAGCGGCACGCCACCTCCAGCAGTTTTCTCTTGCCCGTCGCCTCATAGTGCGCTACCGCTGCCTCGAAGAGGTGTCCGGCGCAGTATAGTTCGTGCTTCACGGGCAGATCTGTCCATCGTCGGTCGGGCTCCTTGAGGATGAACCACGTGTTGAGATACCCGTCCGGCTGCTGGGCCTTGGCGATGTGGTCAATGATCACATCCAGGCGCGTGTCCAGCGCCGGGTCGGGGTGAGTTGCCAGGCAATAGGCAGCCCCTTCGATGACCTTGTACACATCCGAATCATGGAAGTAGTGTCCGGTATAGGGACTCGAGTCCAGTCCTGCTGCTTGGGCGAAGTTGCGCAACCGCCCAGTCTTCTCGCAGGTGTTGATGTTGTGCGGCAGTGTTCTGGTGCGGTTAATCTCTTGCCGTGGAGCCCAGAAACGGTCTGTAAAAGTTACCGCAGTAAAAGGCACAGGTACCAGTTTTGCGTATCTCATCGCTTGTTCCTCCGTGGCTTTGGACGAAGCGTTGCCCACGCCGGGCGCGGCCGCGAGGCACAGGGCGGCCAGTAGCAGCGTTGTGCCCATCTCTATTCTCCTCATTCTCCTCCGGGACGGCGACGGAGCTTCGAAGGGGCATCACGGCCGTCGGAGTTACTTCCCGGCAATGTCCTGCATGGTCACGCCGGGCCTCAGCACCTCGGCCAAGCTCACCATCGAATAACATAAGTAGTGCCACTGATCGGTGTTGTACGGCCCGTGGTCGATGATGACCGGCAGCCCCGAGTTGGCCCCGTCGCAGACTGTATAATACAGACCTACCATCACGCCCGTCAGGGCCTCCGGCGACGCCTCAATGCTCCTGTAGTAGTAGTTCGTAGCCCCCAGAGTCACGCCACCTCGCCCCCCGCTAGCGTACCACCACCCGCTGGGCTCGGCGACATAGGGCAGCAGCGTCTCCCTCATTCTCTTGACCAAGCGGGCACGCATATTCTCATCATCCAAGAAGTGATACGCCCACTGGGCGGCCTCCGCGAAGACCCCCTGCGTCTTCAGGCCGTCATCGAGAAACCAGGCCACGTCCCTGAGGGCTCTAGCGCGGTCCTCCGCCTCGCCCGTGACACGATGCAGGGCCGATGCCGATGCCAATGTACATCCCACAACGAAGCCAAAGGCCTTGTCCGAGCGCACCGGAGTCTCGACTGTGCGCTTCTCGCCCAGTTGCGTGAACTCTAGTTGGCGTACCCAGCCTACGCTGATCCTGCCGTCTGGCAGCCGAAAGCCCTCGCGATATCGAAAGTACCGCCGGACGGAGTCGATGTACGCAGCCTGCCTGTCAGGTGGCACGTACTTGATCAGTCGCTCCATCCCTATGGCGATCTCGCCCCCGTCGGCAACATAGCAGTCCTCGCCCGTCGCCGACACGCCATACCCCATGCGGTACCCACCGTCCGATCGCTGCTCGGCCAGTTCGTGGTCACCCCAGCGCAAAGCCGCAGCGCGGTACAGTTCCTCGCCAGTCATCTCGTACCCAGCCAAAAGGCCACGCGCTCCCCGCTCGTCCACATAACCCAGCCCCGAGAAGGTGCCGTCGTCCTTCTGGATCCGCACGAGGAGATCACAGGCCTGACGGAACACAGCAGTAGTGTCGACCGTCTGTACTTCGCTGTCGGCCAAGCCCTCGAAGCTGGCCACCGATGCGCAGAGCCGGTAGTGCGCCCAATCGAAGGCCGTGGCGGGTATGGTCATTGAAACTGTGGCCATCGCTCCTGGAGCGAGGTTCTGCACCCATGTCCGGCGACTGCGCACCGTGCCGTCCAAGTTTTCGACGCGCAGTTCGATGCTCACCGCTCCGCCGCTCATCTTCGCCGCGACTACCCGCGCTGTCAGGGTCATCACGACTTCTTCGTCCTCGATGCCAAAGGTGGGTGAAAGACTCACGACGCGTGGGGAACGCAGCAGGTATGCCACGGCCGCAAGAAGGGTCTGCCTCAGCTCAGGCCGGTTGAGCACATCTGTATCGTCCAGCGCGAAGAAGGCGACCTCAGCCCCGGCTAAGTCGCCGCTTTCAACAGTCATGAGCGCTACAACGGGCCCCAGGTCAGAGCCACCTCGAGCCGCGGTAAGCAGCGGTCGAACCCGCAGCCTCTCGGGCCGAAATACTCCCTTTGCGGGCGGCTCGGGCCGGGCGAGAGCAGACGCTGTCCAGCCCTTGTAACTACCCGATAGGCGTGCCCCGGAGGGCAGCGTCCCCAGTGGCCCAGCCGACACTAGCGTTGCGTTCTCGAAGGGCGTCATAGCGGCCAGCAGGTCGGGCAAACGAGGACGGTCCGCCGGGATCTTCACCAGTGCGCCATAATGCCTCACAGTGTCGTCAATAACCGAACGAGGAAGATGAGCGATGCCCATAGGCGCCATCGGACACTCCCACAGTTCCACATCGTCCAAGAAGACTGTGTGCGGGCCTGGACCAACCATGCCCCGCGTGAAGCCGAACTGCAGACTCGCCACGCGCTCCGGATGCAGGTAGTCGCCTTGGCCGCCGCGCCCCTCGGTGGCGTAGGAGAGGAAGCTAGGCAGAAAGAGCGTGTAGTCGCGCGGCTCTGTGCCCAGAGGCACCACAAGCTTCCACCGCGAGCCGTCTTCCTCGCGCGCTTCAAGGCCGAGCAGTGGTGTGTTTGCATCTCCCCACGCTCGGAAGTGGAGGGTATTTAGTCCAGCGTCTCTGGTCGGCGTCAGGTTCAGAGAAACATACTCGAACTGCGTCACTTCCCGCGTCGACGCGCGCAGGCATGTCCCTCCGGCTTGGGATACTCTCTCTATCGACATCCGCTTGCCCTCGCCGCCGGTGGGCGCCAGGGCTGGTGGCAGACCCTGCTCAAAGTCCGCCAATAGGCGCACTCGACCCGAGGGCTTGCTGGGCAGGGTGAAGGGTTGCCAGTGGCCCCCGGCTCTGATCAGCGGTTGAGAGAAGGGCACACCGCCGAGCGACAACACCGCGCCGCCCGTTTTGAGATAATCCTCTAGGACCGGCAGTCCCTCGTATGGGTACAGCCCGTGGGTTGGGACGATGAGCAGTCTTACAGCCTGTGGCGTGAGGCGGGTCGCCTCAAGCAAGTCGTTGGTCTCTATTGCCGCGACCTGGTAGCCCGCCGCCTGTAGAAGCTCCTGAAGGCGTACCGGGTCCGCCGCGAGATGTTCTCTGCTCACCGGCGCGCGCCAGATGGCAATCTGCGCAACGGCTGTTGAGACTCCAAGCCCAGGCAAAAGGACAAGACAAGCTATTCGCGGGCTCATGAGGACCTCCCTGCAAGGCTAGGCGTTGTCCGGTATGAGAGGCTATTCTACTCCCCGGGCGCTTAGCCTTCACAACAACCATGCGGCCACGCCTGCCGAGCCCGAGGCCCTCAAACCGCGGCGCCCCGATAGTACTTGGGGAGATTTCCGACTATCCCGCGAAGCCTCTGCAAGTCCAAGATTGTGACCGGGCGATCCCTTTCACTATTTGCCTGAAGGTCACAGTGCCGCAGATGCAAGGGATACCTGGTCATTTCTGGACACGGACGTAGGCAGCGAGACATCGATAACACTTGGGCGCTGGCCATGATGCTCAAGTGCCTGGAGCTTGACGGGAAGTTTGTAGTCGGCAACACGGGTGACACATTTAGGGGAGCAGGATCGCGGCCTGGGGGTTGGAGGTCGAAGATTGCACCAATATGAATCTCTTCTATTGGCACTGGCCTGTGCTTTGACACGCATCGCGACACGCCGCAGGTACGGTAGCAGCCCTGAGCCCTCGCGCGAGTGCGACGTCATGAATCCCACCGGCGCGTGTCAGAGGCTCTTCAGGGGGCCCTGGGATATCATTATCGCGCCGCCTGGACACCTGTGGTCTCGTGATTAAGGACGACAAGTACGCGCAGTGAGGGACTGCGCGGTCTCCTTATTCGTGCACTCATCGAGAACTACCGCGTCTGGTGCCACGCCAGCGGCGAAGCAGATCAACTACGCACTGCAATAGTAGGAGCTGGAAGTCTTCGAAGACTTGCTTGTGGACCGCCCGACGGCCTAAGTTCCAGGACACTAAAGGACCCTGGAACCACGCAGTCTCAGCGTGAGTCCTTAACCAGGCAGAGCAGAGCTGGTGCTGCAGCAGCCCAAAAGCGGTGAGCGCCTGCTGCAGTGAGTGATAGTGATGATATGTCTTTTAGGCTCCAGGAGGACAATGAGAACGCCTGAGCCTGTTGACGAGTACAAGTTTGTCCAGGTATCATGCCTGTAAATGCGAAGCCAACTTCTACGTTGGCTCTCTTCGCTCCAGTTGGGGCGAGGTGTTTACTATGTCGGAAAGCGAAGACCGCCCAGGACTTAGAGATGGCGATGGAAGCACTGCTGAGCCTGAGTTTGCTGAGGAGGATGCCGAGGCCCAGCAGACTGTTGCCCAGCACGCACTGTTGGATGGAACAGTGGCCGACGAAGAGCAATCCTTCGACGAGTCGGTCGAGGAACTCACGCTTGAGCAACTGGAGCGCATTGACGACCTGATCAACTTGGCGACCGAGGCTCTTGCAGCTGGTCGAGCGCATCAGGCGCTCGCCCTCGCACGCGAGGCCACTCAGAAGGGACCGAGCTTGGTCCGGACCTGGGTTCTCCTCGCCATGATTGCTGACGAGGCAGGCGAGGAGGCCGAGGCCCTCCGGGCTTATCGCCGCGTCCACCAGCTTGATCCCGACCGGCCCGGTGTGATCGAGCGGCTCGAGGCATTGACGGGAGAAGTCGAGGAGGACCAGGTTGAAGCTGAGCCTGAGGAGCCAAAGCGTGTCGGTTTTGTGGATCGATACGCGCCCCTACTCCTGGCAGCGTCCGTGACGCTTCTCATACTGGCGATTGGCGCAGCCGTGCTGGTGCACAGGCACCAGGTGGCAAGTATTGAGGCCGCGTATCGCATGGCC
The DNA here is from genome assembly GCA_029777735.1 of Armatimonadota bacterium. GTDB lineage: Bacteria > Armatimonadota > Zipacnadia > Zipacnadales > FEN-943 > JAKORR01. The sequence goes on from JAKORR010000712.1 coordinate 10,726, forward strand.
ATGGAGCAAGGCACGCGATACATGGCCATGCAGGAGTATGCGCGTGCCGAGATGTCCTTCGCCGATGCCCTTCGCTTGCGCCCCAATGACTCCGAGGCCCTCGCCTGGCTGCAGCGCGCACAGGACGGCCGCCGCCAGCTGGAGCGGGTGAGGCAGTGGGAGTATATGACGATGGGAGGGCGGTATCCTCCCCCGACTGGTGGAAACCCGTTGACGGGAGGCAAAATTCTCTCCACCGAGGAGAGGAAGGCCCAGGAGGCCCAGCAGGCAAAGGCTGCGGCGGGGCAAGGTGAGGGTGGTGGTAACTACCCAAGCGCCTCCTCGCCCCGTCGTTACACCTGGCGCGGCGCCACCTCTACCGACTGGCAGTCGGCGGACACCAGCGGAGGCTTCCCGTCCCCGCGACAGGAAATAGGGACTTCGGGATTCTTTCCGGAGCCCTCGGGCCAGGGCACTCAGCCTCAGGCTGTCTCGCCGGGCCAGCCGGGCTATGGGCAGCAGCCTGCGCAGCCGGCCACTCCAGGCGCGGCTCAGGCCCCGCCCGCGGGCGTCCAGCAGCCGGCTGTCCCTCCCCAACCGGAGGGTCCCGTCGGTCATGTGCGCATTACGGTGGGGGATCCCAGACCTCCCGTGCAGCAGCACCAGAGCCAGCAGCCGCAGACCCCTGCCGCTGACGACGTCCGCCGTCAGGCCGACGAAGCCCGGCGAGCCGGTAGGCTGGACGACGCCTGCAGACTCTACAAGCGTGCGGCAGACCTGTATCAGGCCGAGGCCCAGGCCGACCCTCAGGCCCGCGCCCTCAAGCAGGCCTCAGCCGACTACTGCCGTCGGGCCAGTGAGCAATGCCAGTAGCAGCACTCTCCATCGCATTAAGCTTGGTGGGCAGCTCATGGATGTCCACCGCTATAGTTCTTTGGCCGCTTGACCGCAGCTTTTCGCTGCAGGAAGCAGTCATGTTGGATGAGCTGCTGTTGCAGTTTGCTAGCGATGACAACGGTGGCGCGTTTCTTGTAACCGCACGCAGCGCCTTGGCTCCGGCGGTGAGGGCTCTTAGTGCTGGACCACCGAACCACGCCGCTATGACGGCCCTGGCCCAGCGCATCGGCGTTGAGAAAGTTATCTGCCTCGAAGCCCAGGACAAGAGCCTTCGCGCCACTTCGTCAGCGGGCCTGAAGGCGGAAGTCGACGCTGAGCAAGTGGCGGCTGATCCGAAGTCTGCGGCGGTTGTGCTTGCACGGGCCCTGTCTGGGCGTTCGACGGAACAGAGGGAGCCTCCCGCGCCAGAAGAGCGTCCCGCGCCTGATTCCGCGTCCGAGCAATCATCTACCGAGGCGATTCCGTCGGCCCCGCCGCACACCAGGGACACAGCGGTTTCCTTCCCGCCCCAGACTGAGGCGGAAGTTCCTGCTGCCGCCCGAGCACCTGAGGCCGAGGCAACCAAGTCCACCAAGCCGGAGGAGACACGTCCAGAGGAGTTCGCGGTTCCGGCTCAGCAGGGGCCTTTAGAGCAGGCCCCAACGTCTCCCGTTTCTGCGCCACCCTCCGCCACGACCGCACTGGCTCCGAAGAGGCGCACCGAGAGCACAGAGGCCGGACGTCGTTGGTATGAGATGGCCGTGCAGAGCTATCGCGAAGCTAACTACACGATGGCTCTCGACCGGTTGGACCGGGCGCTGCGAGAGGGCGCTGCACAGAGCGATGTGCTCGAGATGAGGGCCAAGATTCTGGGGGCCCTGGGCGATACCGCCGCGCAGAGGCGCGTCCTCGAGCAGTTGGTGCAGATTGATCCTGGGCGGACACGGGCTGTGATCGCGCTGGCCTTGCTTCAAGAGCAGCAAGGATTGTGGCAGGAAGCGGTCCGGACTCTCGAGCAGGGCTTGGCTGCCACGCCCACCGATCCGCAGCTCTACAGCCGCCTCGCGTCGCTCCATCGCCGCCAGCGACAGCCGATGCAGGCTCTGGAAATTCTTCGCCGCGGCCTCGAAGCCACGGACGATCCGAACTTGGCTCTGGCTCTAGCCGAAGCGCAGGATGCGATGGGGGACTGGCGCGGGGCCCTGGCCCTCTACGCGAAGCTGGCCAACGACGCTGACGCGAACGTCCGCGCTCGAGCGCTGGAGTCGCTGGGCGATTCCTACTCGCGGCGGGGCATGGCCGAGCAGGCCGTTGAGGCCTATGTGGAGGCTGCAGCCACCCGCGGTCAAGCTGCAATTCTGGGTTCTGCACGGTACAGGGCGGTCTATGGCGCTGTGGATGCGCTTGTCGCGGGTCATGTATCACAGGCGTGGCAGGCCTTCGAGAGTGTCACCGCGGGGGATCAGACCGTGACGCGGGAGGCTGCGTTGGAGATGCTCAGCACGGCTTCGGAACGCCTGGGCCGGGCGCTGAGCCTGTGCGACGACGCCTTGCCGCCCGCCGATCTCGCGAAGGAGCACCGGCAGCGACAGCTCTACTACTCGCTGTTACGCGAGGCGTTGACTGCGGCCCTCACCTACGTGGACACGGGCCGGGCAGATATGTTGACGCTGGCGCGGGAACGGATGAAGGATGCGGCGGAGGAGCAGGCGGAGCTGACAAAGCAATGATGGATCAACTGCAGTGGATGGGAAAGGCGATGGTGATCACGGGCCTGGCGCTGGCGGCTCTGGGGGGTCTGATGATACTGGCCGCCCGGCTGTCGGGGGGAGTGGGAGCATTGCCCGGCGATATCGTTATCAGGCGACCGGGTATGGTCCTCTACCTGCCGCTGGGGACTTCCGTGATCCTGAGCCTAGTGTTGACACTTATATTGACCCTGATCGCGATGGGAGCGCTGGGCGGACCGCACCGCTGAACGTTGAACCCTGGCGGCCGCTCGGATATTTGTCGCGATTGCTGGGACTTAAGAGGAGAGACCAACTCGCGTCTCGGCGTGGGGCGCGGTTGTTAGCATTGAACCTGATACGCTGGGAGTCGTCCGAAGATGCTGCTGCACGAGTGGCTACAGTACAGAGACCGGCGGATACGCAAGCTGCACTCGCAGGTCGACGAGGAGGAAAAGCAGGCCGAAGAGGCCGAGGCTCAAGAGGAGGCCGAAGCGGAGGGCCCGGCCGAGGCTAACGGCAAGCCGGTCGAGGTAGCGCCTGCCAAGCCCCGGGATCTGCTTGAACCAACGCAGGAAGAGCACGAACCGCCCCCGGCGGTTGCCGTTGAGGAGGGCGAGGTCGAGCCCGTGCTCCCCGAACCGGTGCCTGCCGCGCCGAGGGAACCCGTCGAGAGAAAGCTCTCTGTGCCTCGTCCACCGACGCGATCTAGCGGTAAAACGGCGCGTGATGTGTTGGAAACTCTACAGCCGACCCAGGATGTGCGGTCGCGTCTGGAGAAGGTTCTTGCCCGGCAGCGCCGCCTGCCCCTTGAGGAGATTGAGGAGCAAGAAGCCCGACCTAGAGAGGGTCGCGCCGCGGCCGAAACGCGCGAACAGCTCGTTGGAAGGCTGCTCGACCCGACCCTGACGTTGCAAGAAACCGCGCTGTTGCTTGGCGTTTGTCCGACAACGGTCCGTAGGTATACTAACCGTGGTATCTTGAGATGCTTTCGCACTCCCGGCAACCAGCGCCGCTTCAAGCTCTCCGAAGTGCTCGAGTTTATGGAACGTCGCGAAGGCGGCGAAGCCTAGTTCTACGCCTTATACTCAATCTACCCGCTGAAGCAGGTAAAGTCCGCTGTCTTGCCGGGTTTGCCCTTAGGTCGTCCTCCTCGGACGCCACCTTATTATCTCTGCGTGCCGCACTGAAGCTCTCAACGACCTACCATCACAGCTCCTCATATCCGTGTGGTTCCTGCAGCCTTCCACTCGGCCTGCCTGCGGCTCGCAAGCCAATACCTCAACCCGGGGAGTCCACCGCATGAGCGCCATTGTACTGTTCGTCGGAACGCCCGCGTGGTTCCAAGAGCTCCATAACTCCTGCCTGTCCCAACCGCCCTTCGAGCTGCGGTCGGTAGAAAGTGTGATTGAGGCGGTAGCGCTGGCGCGCTCCGATCCTCCTGCTGTGGCCGTGCTTGTCGTACAGGAGGACGGAACCAGGGCGGCGGAGCGTTGTCGCGAGCTGCGCAATGGGGGAGACTTTCCCATCATAGCCGCGGCTGGCAAGCATCGCCCTGGCCTGGCTATCCGCGTGCTCGAGGCTGGGGCTGATGACTTTGTGAGCCTCTCTATCACGCCGCGAGAGCTACTGGCGCGCGTGCGGGCCCATCTTCGTCGGGCTCTTCAGCATGACACGGAGCAGCAGGCCGTAGTCAACTTTGTGGGCTTCGAGATGAACCGCGACCGACGCGAGATCCATACCGACAAGACCGACATCTGCCTGTCCCCCAAGGAGTTCGCGCTCCTCGAGTACATGGTGGCCAATTCCAGGCGCGTGGTGA
>JAKORR010000713.1 GCA_029777735.1 Armatimonadota bacterium
GCCAGGGCTGTTGCCAACCTGCGACCACGCCCAGTTGGCTGCTCTTGTGGCGCCTCGTGCGCTGCTCATCTCGGCTGGACGACGCGACGGTGGCTTCCCTGTTGACGGGGTGCTTGAGGCGTACCATTATGCGCGGCAGACTTACCGCGGGCTACGGGTGCCGCAAAAGATAGACTTGCACCTTGACGACTGCGGGCATGGATTTTCTGAGGAGAGGCATACCAAGGCCTTGTGGTGGCTGAAGCGCTGGCTCGGGCCGGTCTAGGGTGTGAAGAGCCGGTCTTAGTGGCCGTCGCAGGTGCCATGGCGCCGCAGGGCCCAGGTCGCCCCGCTCGCGTCGCGCGTCTGCCCCTATGGGCCGTTCCCACCGCGAGACCTGCAGGCAACCTTGCTCTCAGGACAAATCTGTGTGATCTTCAAGCCGGGAGGCTGATCCGCTATGCGAAGGCTGAAGTTCCTAGGAAACCGACGCGTTGAGGTCGTCGAAGCCGACGTGCCCAGGCCTAGCCCTGGGGAAGTGCTGGTGCGTATCAGGGCCTCGGCCCTCTGTGGCAGCGAAATGGAGGCCTTCAGATCCGACCGAGAGCAGGCCGGCAATCCTGGACACGAGATGGTGGGGGAGGTTGCCGACGCCTGCGGCAACGAGTCCCTGACCGAAGGCCAGCGCGTGGCCATCCACGCCGTAACGTCCTGTGGGTATTGCTATTGGTGCCAACGTGGCTATGAGCTCTACTGCGAGAACCTGCGCGGTATCAGCAATGGCCACTCGGAGTACGTCGCGGCGCCCGCTCGCCACTGCCTGCCCCTTCCAGACGATATCGACTGGGATACAGGTCTGATGGTGGGCGGCGACACGCAGGGCGTATCCTATCACGCCGCGACGCGCGTGGGTGTGAAGGCCAACGATACGGCCGTGGCGATGGGTGCCGGGCCAGTGGGCCTGGGACACGTGTTGCTGCTCAGCTTCTGGGGGCTTCGCGTGGCGGTAGTGGACATGGTGCCCTACCGCCTGAAGCTAGCAGAGAAGCTCGGCGCCGAGATCACAATCAATGCCTCCGAGGCAGACGTATTGGCAGAGCTGAGAAAGATGGACGATGGCCGCGGATTGGACTTTGCCTTTGACTGCGTAGGCCGGCCAGAAACGCTTCAGGTCTCCATGAGGGCCGTGCGCCCCAGAGGCACCGTAGTCATTATCGGCGAACGGGGCGAGACCCCCATCTACCCCTCCAGGGACATCATTCACAGCGAGCTTGCCATCTACGGCTCTTGGTATTTCTTGCGCCGCGATTTCTACGAGATGATCGGACTCGTGCGACGCGGCCTGCGGTCCGCAGACATGATCACCCACCACTATCCGCTCGAACAGGCCCAGGAAGCCTACGATCTGATGGATGCGGCCCAGTGCGGCAAGATTGTCTTCCAGATATGACGGCGCGAGGCTTCGCAGGGGAGCCCGGATGTTGCGCCGGGCTCCTCTGCTCCTGCCCGGGGTGACGTGCCTGCGGCCAAGGCGTCCGAGGCGCAAGATGCCACCGGTCGGGCTGAGCCATCATGACGGCAAAGAGAGCTGAGAACCAGTTCCGCTCCTTCAGACGGCGTCTGGGTACTCTCGCAGGCGACTTCCTCACCCTGGGGGTTCCGTTGAGCATGGCCCGTGCACCCGGCCGACTAGATGTTATGGGCGGTGTGGCCGACTACTCGGGGGGAACAGTCCTCGAGGGCACTTTGGGCGAAGCCGCCCTGGTGGCAGTACAACCCCGTGGCGATGACCTCCTGGTCGCGCACAGCTACCAGGCCACGGCCCACGGCTGGCGGACACCCGTGACGCTTCACCTGGCCGACCTGTACACCGCCGGACGTCTAAAGAGCCCCGCGCAGCTTCGTGTTCTCTTCCCGCGTGAGGCCCACTGGGCATCTTACGTACTTGGTGCCTTCCCGGTGCTGGCAAGGAACCGTATCGTGAGCCGATGGCCGCACGGGGCAACGCTGGTTCTGGACAGCGGTGTGCCCATGGGCGCAGGCGTGGCATCGTCAGGCGCGATCGAGGTGGCCACGATGGCCGCTCTCCTCCACGCCTACGACCTGGCGCTGGACGGTCTACGCCTGGCACGTCTGTGCCAGCAGGTCGAGAACCACGTGGCGGGCGCGCCCTGCGGCGTAATGGACCAAGTCACAGCAGCGCTAGGTGAGGCTGGCAAACTCCTGATCCTCCTCTGCCAGCCCTCGCAGGTGCTGGGTCTGCAACCTCTGCCCAGCTGGGCAGCAACCTTCGGCATCGACACGGGCGTGAAGCACACCGTCGGTGGGCGGCAGTATGCTCGCGCCCGCGTTGGCGCCTACATGGGACTGAAGATCATCACGTCCCACCTTGCCCCCAGGGCCCTTGGCGGCTATCTGTGCAACCTCACACCCGAGCAGTTCCGGCGTGACTGGTGGGACCGCCTCCCGTCAAAGATGACCGGTGCGGAGTTCCTCAGCCGCTACGGCGAAACCGACGATCTCGTGACCACTGTGGATCCGGCTGAGACCTATTCTGTGCGCGGCTGTACGAGCTACCCCATCTACGAAACCGCTCGCGTGCGCAAGTTCGTCGAGCTGCTGACCCAAGCGTCGGAGACGGGCGACGAGCGTCCCCTAGTCCGTGCTGGCAGACTCATGTACGCCGCCCACTGGGGCTATCGGACGCTGTTGGGCCTTGGAGCTACCGAAACAGACCTCATCATGCGCTTGGTGCGTAAGCGTGGACCGAAGCACGGTTTGTATGGAGCAAAGACCAGCGGCGGCGGATCGGGCGGGACCATGGCGATCCTCGCAAGGGCCGACGCCAACGAAGCCGTCGAGGAAGTTGCCGACGAGTACGCGCGCCGTACAGGCCTACAACCACACCTTTTCGTAGGCAGCTCACCGGGAACCCTAGCTTTTGGCCTGAGGCGAGTAAATCTACAGGCCTAACCCTCCAACCACAGCCCTACCGCTGGCTTACTCCTCGCGTTTGGCGGCGCCCAGTGTCTGCAGATGAAAGCCCAAGTTTGCCAAGCCGTCGCGCATGGACGCCAGTGGGCAGTCCTCGCCCTTGACGGCCGCCACGAAGCTGCGGAAAGACAGCTGCATGAAGTCGTCCCACCAGAGCTCTTGGCCCTCCATGGTACAGAAGGCCCGGTACACACCCTTGTCGTCGTTGCGGCCTTCATAGTCCATCAAGTGGCCATTGATGCCCATCCGGCGCACCAGCGGCCCCTCCGGCACGTTGCAGCTCCGTAGGTGACACTCGCACGGCGGCCCAGCCTCGGGCACGTAGACAAAGTTTGCGTCGAATTCCTTGCGCCTACACGTCACCCGCAGGCTCCTGCGGTCGATTTGCCCGTAGCCGCAGAAGGCCATCATCACGGAAATGGGGTGAGAGCCTAGGTCCCTCCAGATTGCCTCGAAGTCCACAGGTCCACGGGCGCCTCGCGAGTCGAGTTGCATGAACATGGACCTAGGCGCCTCACGCTCAATGCCTAACCGCCTCGACAGCTCAAAGTAAGGTTCCAGGCCGGCAACATACTGCGTATTGATCGCGCCCACCAGGGCGCGATCATCCACCATCTCGACCATTTCCTCAGCCAGCGCCATCATCTCGCGGGGCTTCCTGTCGCTGTACCACACCAGCGGCTTTTCACACATGACATGGACGCCGGCTTGCGCACAGGCCAGCACATGTTCATAGTGATGTTCCGGCGGTGAGGCTACCGAAAGGACCTCAGGTTGTGCGGTCGCCAGCATTTCCTCTACCGATGTATAGCCACGTCCCTCGAAGCCGAAGAGCTCCTGCAACAACTTGGCCGTCTTGGCCACTGACCCCACACTCGTACCAACGAAAGCCACCACCTCGCACCCTTCATAGTACAGCCACTTGGCGTGGTGCTTACCTATTCCTGATGCGCCGATGACCGCCGCCCGCAGGCTGGTCATTTGCCCTGTTCCTCCTGTGGAACCGGCTCGATGCTGACTTCCACGGTAGCCAGGCGCGCCCTGTTCTTGAAGGCTATGTTGAGCGGCCGCCTCTCACCAGGAGCAACCTTCTTAATCGCGCTCCTACTTTCCCCACGCTTCTCGCCGTTCCTCCCGATGCCCGTGATTACCACCACGGCCTCGGCCACGGTCTCAGGCCCGGCGTTGTGCACCTCGACCACCACGCGCACCAATTCGTCCTTAGGGTCTATAAGATAGCGATAGCGACTGATCTCGAGGGCAGAAACGTCATAGGTACCTACGTGGCGAGCGCACGACCCGGCCAGCAATGCCGCGGCCAGCGCCAATAACACCAGGAACCGCCGCCATGGCGGCCCCAACCCATGGGCTGCGTTGTCAACCGTCTTTACCATGCTCTCCCTGCCCCGTTCTCAGCTTCCGGGCGCAGTAGAATCCCTTCGGGCTCACCTGTGCCACAGAACCATCAGCCCGCAGGGATAACGGCCCGCTCGCGGCCCATAGATTGTCAGACCGCCCGCCGGCCGCGCGCCTTCCGCTACCTCCAGCCGCAGGTTCACCTTCCCCTCAGAAGCCAGTAGGACCTTTCGCAGCACCTCTGTCGACACCTCGACGCGTATCGGTTCACCGTACCGCCCCTCGAAGCCGTGCATGTGTGATAGAGCCCCTCGCGCGTCAGCATACTGGTTACCCAGGATCAGCCGCTGCACTTCCTCACCCCCCAACTTTACGCTGACCTCGGTCGGGAAAGCATACTCGTCGGTCTGCGGGATGCCTGGCCCGGGCCTTGCGCTGGAGAGCTCGGCCAGAACCGTGAGACCGCGGATGCCAGCCGGGGGCTGCAGCGCGAATTCGAAGAACCCGTGGCCCCGACCTGCCAGGAGTTGGACGGCGCCCTCGTGATCGCCGCGCTCCACCTCTTCCCCGCTCCAGGCGGCAGCGGCAGGCGACCCCAGGTCCACCACCCGCGCGTGCTCAGGTAGGTGCGGCTCTCCTGTCACCTCGACGACGGCCCAGTTGCCCGCCAGCACCCGATTGCTCTGATCCAGTACCTCAAACCACACCCACACGAGGCCAGGGGCCTTGGTTAGCTCCGCAGGCAACTCCAGCTCACGCTGCTCCAGGCTTGTCAGAACCCAGTTGTCCACAGGGATGGTCTGGCGCCAGTCGCCCTCCATCTCTGCCAGAGCGTTATAGCGCTGAGCCCGGACGACCACCCGGGCAGGCTCCTGCGGCGCCGGTCCGCGCAGCCACCAGGCCAGCGACAAAGGATCCCCGGCTGTGACCTCACGGCCCGCCGGCCCTGTGATGCCAAGGTATTGCTCGCCCTGTAGCAGCGCAGGGTTATACCCAAACTCCTTGCGCGTGCGGTCATAGTTGTAGAAACCATTGTGTTCCCACTCAATGTCCATCTGTTCGGTGTAGACGTAGCCACAGATGCGCTCGTAGAACCGCAGCTCGTTAGTCAGGAAGCGGAAGCACCAACTTACATCCTTGTCTCCCGATCCCGCCGAGATGCCACTGTACTCACTGTTCATCAGCGGCTGGTCGCCCTGAAAACGGCCAGAGCAGAAGTTGAAGTTGCTTCCCGGATAAGTCTCACTGACCACGTGCCCGATGTGTGCTGCGGCCTGCTCGTAGTCGTTGATGTAGAAGTGCCAGGAGTTGATGTCGCTGACCACGTGGTCGTACAGACAGGCCGAGTTGTCCTCCACCAGTCGCGTCGGGTCCAAACGTTTGGCCAGGTAGTACATACGCTCCACCCAAGCCTGTCGGTCGGGCTGCTTCTTGTAGTCGTTGCCGCCCAGCCCCCACGTCTCATTGAACAAGCACCAGGCGATGATGCTAGGGTGGTTGAAATCTCTGTCGACGGCTCCACGCAGGGTACGCTCCCAGCGCTTCAGTGCCCGGTCGCACCAGCCGTCGTAGCCGAAGTTCGGCAAGTCTTGCATGACCAGTAGGCCCAGCCGGTCCGCCCAGTAGTACCAGCGCGGGTCCTCAAGTTTGATGTGCAGGCGGATGAAGTTCCATCCGCTCTCGACTGCCTGCTCGAAGTCGCGTCGCATATCCTCGTCGGTCGGAAACGTGTAAACGCCCCAGGGGTTGAAGGACTGGTTGAGATTACCCCGCAGGTACAGAGGCCGACCGTTGAGGCACACATAGCTCGGCCCGCCCTGGTACAGTGGGCGCACGGTTATGCTGCGAAAGCCGAAGTAACTATTCACCTCATCCTGGACCCGCGGACCCTCGGGCGTGCTGTACTGCAGCGTGGCGCTCAGGTCATACAGCACAGGCTCTTTGGGCGACCAGGGGCGCACTGTGGGCGCCTGCAGCGCCAGCTCGAACTCCTGCTCGCCAGGCTCCAGGTCGGGCAACGAAGACGAGGCCAAACAGAGGACCTGCCCACCCAGCTCAATCTCAACCGCTAGACGTACCCGACGCGCTGCTTCGCCCACTGCTACGCGGCCCTGTACTCGCACCACACCCGTGTCGAGGTCTGGGTGGATGCGCAGCGAGACCACGTGGGTCGCAGGCCTGGGCTCCAGCCACACCGTCTGCCACACACCGCTCGTCCGCGTGTACCAATGGTATTGCTTGCCCACGGGCTGGCTCTTGTGATCCATCGGGTCGTAAACGCGTAGGCAGACGAGGTTTTCCTGGCCAGGCTCGCGAAGGTGGTCAGTGATGTCAAAGCTCACGGGCAGATAGCCGCTTTCGGCCTCGCCCACCGCCTTGCCGTTGATCCATACTGAGACCTGCCAGTCCACAGCTCCCAGGTTGAGAAAGATGCGTCGGCCCTTCTGGAACCATGCCTCAGGCACCCGAAAGGTGCGCCGGTACCAACCTACCTCGTGTTGAGGCGCGTTGGCATAGTTGCGTTCCTTCACGCTGACTCTCTCGGGTTGGAGGAAGGCCTCACGCGAAAACCAGTTATCGTTGGCGGCTTGGTCCTCGGTCCCCCAGGCGGCGTGGCTCTGCCAAGGGAAGGGCACGCGGATGCGGCGAGACAGCTTTCCCTCGCCACGGTGCCAGCCCTCCCCGCGACCGGCCTGCTTGCCAGCAAAATCGAACTCCCACCAGCCGTTCAGGCAGATCCACTCGCGACCCTCGGTGAGGCCCCGGTGGAAGTCGGGTCTGGGATGTTCCGGCTTTGGGACGTCGGGAAGAATAGGCGAAGCCATTGCCTGCATACCTCCTGGGAGCAACAATGTGAAAGCACACGATGACACTCAGCGCACCGGCGTAGCGGCCTTCTCGCTGGGCGCAGGACCAGGACGACCTGTCGTCCTGGAATTCGCCACTGGGCGCCGCCTTCATTCCTCAAACTGACAGAGATAGTGGAGAATAGCTACTCCCTTAAGACGCCTCAGGGCGGTGGAGCGCTGCGGCCGATTGGTTATGCACCAGGTGTTCCCACCAGTGCGCGACCCCGAACGCCGGGCATGTTGTCTTCTCTTGCCAGGGGTCCAGATGATGGGCCGGACAAGCCCGCCTCTCCCGGAGCCATCTTTCGCTCACGGAAGCACCCAGCGCGCGAAGCGGCTAGCCCCAGCAAGGATGATGATGCGTCACTCCCAGGGGTAAAAATAGACACGCAGCGCAACACGTGACAAACCCTTCCGCCCCCAGGATGGCTCGGGCTGCCTGTGCCGGAACCTGAAGTTGTGCCTATTCGTTGAACAGTACCGCCAGCGCATTGTGGTAGCTGTCCGCCAGATCGGCCACGGACGCATGCAGTGCCACGCTCTCGCCCATCGTTGTCATGACGTGCGGCACAGCCGTTACCTCACCCAGGCGTGTCGGCTCAACACCGTAGCGCGCACAGATCTCGGCGAACTCGGCCTTCCTGCCCGCCACGACTTCAACGACGAAGCCGCTGCTCTCCGAGAACAGCGCGCGATCTAGGCGCAGGTTTCCTGCTGCTTCGGCCATGTCAATCTCGGCACCCAGGCCACGGGCCTCCAACGCCGCCACCGCCATCTCTGCCAGCGACACGATCATCCCACCGTCGCTTACGTCCTGACATGCCACCACCACGCCCGCCTGAATGGCGTCGATGACCGCGAAGATCATCCCGCGCTCCAGTTCCCAGTTCACCTTCGGCACGTTGGCGCCCACGCCCAGCCCAAGGGTCTGGTAGTAGGCTGATCCGCCCAACTCGTCCCGCCTTGGTCCGAGCAGGAACAGGTCGTCTCCCGCGGCCTTCAGCGACATCGTTATGGCCTTGGAGTAGTCCACCATAGTACCCACGCAGGCGATGATCGGAGACGGCGCTATAGCGCGTCCGGTAGCTGACTCGTTGTATAGGCTCACGTTGCCCGAGACGATTGGGATGGGGCACTCCGGGTACTCCTTGAGCCATAGATGCCTCGCGGCTTCGGCCATCCCACGCACGCTTTCGCGAAACTCCCAGAAGGCTTCGGGCTTCTCAGGATTGCCGAAGTTGAGGCAGTCAGTGAGGGCCTGGGGCGTCGCGCCCACGCAGGCAACGTTGCGCAGTGCCTCCGCCACCGCCGTCGCTCCGCCCCAGTAGGGCGAGATCATGCCATACAGCGGATTGCCCGCTACCGACAGCGCCATGGCGGCCGTCGAGCCCTGCAACGGCGCAATCACTCCAGCGCCCGCCTCGCCCGGCCGCAACACCGCGTTGCCCTGTACCTCCACGTCGTAGGAGCGGTAGATATAGGCCCGTGAGCAGACGTTGGGGTGTGCTAGGACGCGCAATAGGACCTGGGAGAGGTCGCCAGGCATGTCGAATTCTGGCTCGACCTCGCGCCACTCGCGCGGCTGGGCTGGGCGGTCGTACAGAATGCCCTCCGTGACCGCCTTGATGGGGGCCTCGACCACAATCACATCGCCTACACGCACGCGGTATACCTGCTCATCCGGTAGAATCCGGCCGATCACAGCAGCCTTGGCGCCCTCGTAGACATTGGGCAGGTCCCAGTCCTCGTTGTAGATGCGCAGCACATCGTCGGCGAAGCGCTCAGGCACCGCTATCACGTACCGCTCCTGGGTCTCAGCGCACATAATCGTCTCCGGGAGCAGGTTGGGCAAAGCTTGGTGCACCAAGTTCAGGTCGATCTCGATGCCCACGTCGCCGGCAGAGCATATTTCCGATGTGGCACAAGCGATGCCACCCCCACCGATGTCCTTGATGCCGATGGGTATCCCCAACTCCCGGGCCCGCTCACGCACAGCATGGTTAGCCTTGCGCATGGCCAACACGTTCTTCAGGAAGGGGTCGGGCACCTGAACGGCGCCGCGGTCCTCTTCCTGCTCCTCTTCGCTGAGGATCTTGGACGCGAAGGCAGACCCGCCGAAGCCCGAGTCGTCGGTGGGCTTGCCGACAAGGATCAGTACATATGGCTCCTCCTGAGCCTGCGACGGCACGGCCGAGTGGATGATCTGATCCTCGGCCACGATTCCCACGGCCACGACGTTGACCAGGCAATTGTCGTCGAAGGTCTCGTGGAAATACACGTCACCGCACAGCACCGGCACGCCCAGCGCGTTGCCATAGCCCAAGATGCCGTCCACGACCCCTCGGGTGATCCACTTGCTGCGGTCCGCGTTGCGCCCCTGGAGATCCCCGAAGCGCAAGGGGTCAGCCGTGCCCACCACATCAGCACCCATGCAGTCCACGTCGCGGACAATACCGCCGATACCCGTGGCCGCGCCCTCGTAGGGCAGCACCTGGCTGGGGTGATTGTGGCTCTCGTGTGCTATCACGATCCCCCAGCGCTTGCCGTCGTGTTGCGTGAAGAACACGATGCCCGCGTCCTCCTGAGGGCCCAGAATCACGTTAGGCGCCTCGGAATGCAGGAACTCGCGTAGCACCGGTCGGCTCGACTTGTATGAACAGTGCTCGCTCCACTCGGAGTTGAACACGTGCAGCTCCACAAGGGTCGGATCGCGGCCGATAAGCTCGGCAATACGCCGGCCCTCATAGGGCGTCAGCCTGATCCCCTTCTCGCCGAAGGCCTCCTCAATCTCCTCGTCCGTCATCCGGCTGACAGGAATCACGCGATCGTCAAGCTTCATAAGTCTACCTCCTGCCACACCTGGCACCACCAGAACCCAAGCATCCCATGGCCGAGGACCCAAACGTCTGGTGGTTGCGATACCCAAGTTGCCAACTATAGGCACAATCCAGTCGTCCACGGCACTTGCCGCAGCCCCCACACCCAGGCTGTCGGTCCACATCTATTCTGCCGCGTATCCTCCCAGTGTACAACCCACCACTCGGGCCATCGATCAGCGGTTACAGGCACACCGCCCTGCCCTCGCGCGCGGCTTGCAGGCCCGCGTCCAGGATTGCCATGACCTGCAGATTGTGCGCGAGGCCTACGACCTGATGGAATTCGCGTCCCTCGCGTAGGCATGCCACGAAATGCGCCGGGCCGGACGGCTCAACGGGCAGTTCAGTGGCCTCCATCTGTTCCTCCTGGCCATCGCGCAAAAGCGCGATCTGATTCTGGCCGCTGACATAAGCCGTGGCCTCGCTGCCCCACACTATTGGGCCGTTTGGCGGTGGCGAGCCATGCTGTGTCCACGTCGCCTCCAAGATCGCAAAGGCCCGCGGGTAGCGCACCAACACCACAGCATTGTCCTCGGTATCGCCAAAGTCGTAGAGCAGGCGGTCCGCCAGTGACACCACCTGCTGGGCAGGCTCGCCAATGAGCCAGAGCGATTCGCAGGCTCCGTAGCAACAGAAGTCCAGCAGCGCGCCGCCGCCGTGCTTGCGCTCGAACCACCAGGCACCGCGCGGGTCGGCTGGCAGACGCCCTCCCGTGGGCCCCGCGTGGCCCGCCCGCAAGCGGAATTCAAAGATTGTCCCCAGCACTCCCTCACGCACCAGATCATGCAGCTTGTGAAAGGCAGCCGACCATAGGAAAGGCCAGTTGGTCATCACCCGGATGCCGCCTGCCTGCGCTAGCTCCGCGATGCGCTGAGCCTCTGCGACGGTCCCGGCCAGGGGCTTCTCGACCATGACCGGGACGCCTTCACCCGCGCAGGCCTCAACCACTGCCACATGCGAACTGTTCTCCGCGCAGCAGAGTACAGCATCGGGTCGCGCCGACGCGAGAAGCTGCTCATAGTCGGAAAAGACCTGCGGAATCTCGAAGCGTGTCGCAAGCTCGCTTGCTCCATCCTCTCGGCGGGCATCGGCGATGGCCACAAGCTCAACGTCCTCAATCTGCTTGGCGTAGCCGATGAGCGACTGTATGTGACTGTGGGCGATACCCATTACTGCGAGTCTCATCGTGGAAGCCATGAATGACGCCTCCTGGAAGCTAGAGTGTGAAATGTCGCGGGACGATTCAGCGGCGCCAAGCGGGTACCTCTGTCGATAGCGTGGTCGTGCTATGTTTAGGCCAGGTCCAGACACTCCCTGCTTGCTCGATCCCTCTGCTTCGTCCACCCACGCCTATCCAGCCGTTCGTCGATGGTAAGCCGCTGCGCCCTGCCAACTGGGGGCGTCCGGAGTCAAGCTCCACCGGGGAACAGACGCCGCAGCCTAGCCCGACTTCGACAGTTTTGGGTAGGGATTAGGGATTAGAGGGGGTGAATCGTCAGTAATACCAAGGGGTAGGGTTGGGATCCGAGCTTATATGTACTGGCAACTTGTACTAGCTTGGGGCTTGACAAAGCGGCCTTTCAAAGCTATACTGCATGGCAAATGTACCCCAAGCTAACCAAGGTAACCAAAGCCGGTTCCTGCTATCAATACCTCCAGCTGGTCGAGAGCTACCGCGACGAGGAAGGCCTGGCCCGCCAGCGGCTGGTGCTGAACCTGGGCCGGGTGGACGCTGACACCCGTGGGGACCTGGTGCGGCTGGGGCGGGGGCTACTGCGGTTGCTGGGTGAGGAGATGGTGACGGGCGAGGACCTGCATGCAGAGGAGACGCGCCTTTACGGTCCTTTGCTGGTGGGGGACAGGCTGTGGGAGGAGCTGGGGCTTGGGGAGAAGCTGGGGCGGAGGCTGAGGCGGCTGGGCAAGAGGGATGGGGGGACAGTGCAGGCGGTACTGGCGATGGTGCTGAACCGGCTGGTGGCGCCGCGGAGCAAGCTTGGGGTGACGCGGTGGCTGGAGAGGGTGTACTTGCCGGAGCTGGAGGGTAGTAGGCTGGGGGTGGAGCGGTTTTACCGGGCGCTGGAGGGGCTGGGGGAGGTGGCGGAGGGGTTGGAGGAGGATTTGTTCCACGAGCGGCGGGACCTGTTCGAGCCGGAGCTGGAGATGGTGTTCTACGATGTGACGAGCACCTACTTTGAGGGAGAAGGGCCGGAGGAGGCGGGGTGGGGGTATTCGCTGGGGGGCGGACGGACCGGCCGCAGCTAGTGGTGGGGTTGTTGGTGAACCGGGAGGGGCTGCCGCTGGCACACAAGGTATTCCCGGGCAACAGGCTGGATGCGGCGACGGTGCCGGAGGTGCTGGAGGACCTGCGACGGCGGTTTGGGGTGCGGCGGGTGGTGTTCGTGGGGGACCGGGGGATGGTATCGAGGGAGAACGTGGAGGCTCTTGGGCAGGCGGGATACCAGTACATACTGGGTTTGCGCAAGCGGGCAGGCAGGAGGTGCTGGGAAGCGCTGAGGCAGGTGGGCGAGGAGGATTGGCAGCA
>JAKORR010000714.1 GCA_029777735.1 Armatimonadota bacterium
AGGCATGGCCATGCATGCCCACCATGCCCATACTCAGCTCGTGAGTCTCAGGAAACCCACCCTTGCCGAGGAGGGAGTGAACCACACAGATGTTGGCTTTTTCGGCCAGGTAACGCACAAGGTCATGCGCGCCGGAGGCAATCACACCGCCGCCAATGTAAAGGATGGGCCTCTCAGCGGCATTGATCAAGTCGGCGGCACGGCTGATCGCCTCCGCATCCGGCTGCCCTGGGCCCGAATAGCGACGCAGCAGTTTCTCCTCGTCGCGTTCTGTCCAAGGCACAGATCCGCCCGATATGTCCGAGGGAAGGTCAATGAGCACCGGCCCCGGCCTGCCCGTCCGCGCGATATGGAAGGCCTCCCTCACCACATCGACCAGATCGTCGGGGTCCTTCACGAGGACGTTGTGCTTCGTTATGGGCATCGTGACGCCTGTGGTATCCGCCTCCTGGAAGGAGTCCTTACCTATGGAGGTGGTCCTGACCTGGCCTGTGATAGCCACCACAGGAATGGAGTCCATGTACGCGGTGCACAGGCCGGTGACCAGGTTGAGCGCCCCCGGCCCACTCGTGGCCATGCACACACCAACCCTGCCGGTAGCTCGCGCGTAGCCGTCGGCGGCATGAGCCGCGCCCTGCTCGTGGCGGGTCAAAATGTGGCGAATCTGCGGATTATCATACAGAGCATCGTAGATTGGGATGACGTGGCCGCCCGGATACCCGAACAGCACGTCCACTCCCTCTTCCTCGAACACGCGGAGCAAGGCTTCAGCGCCCCTCATCGTGTTGCGTGAACTCATGGCATTTCCTCCTGTGAGCTGGAGCGCACCTTACATCTACCGGACCGGCTCCACCGCGCCAGTAGCAGCTGCGGGCTTCCCTAGTCCGCGCTCATCACGCCGCCGGTGGCAGCGGATTTCACTAGCTTGGCGTATCGCGCGAGCCATCCCTTCTTGATCTTGGACTCCACTGGTTGCCATTCGGCCCTGCGGCGGGCCATTTCGTCCTCGGGCACCAGAAGGTCCAGACGGCGCTCGTACATGTCTACCTCTATCTCGTCGCCGTCCTGAACCAGCCCGATTGGCCCACCCTCGGCCGCTTCAGGCGAGATGTGGCCGATACACGGTCCGCGAGTGCCGCCCGAAAAGCGGCCGTCAGTGAGTAGGCCTACTGACTCCTCCTTGCCCATTCCCGTCAAGGCAGAGGTGGGGGAGAGCATCTCCCTCATGCCGGGGCCGCCCTTCGGGCCCTCGTAGCGGATGATCACCCAGGACCCGTCGGGTATCCGGTCGGCCATGATGGCCTCCATGGCCTCTTCCTCTGAGTTGAAGCAGAGAGCAGGGCCGCGGAAGCGGCGCATCTTCTCGGACACGGCGGCGATCTTGACGACTGCGCCGTCAGGCGCCAGCGAACCACGGAGCACCGCTATCCCGCCCTGCGACGAGATGGGGTTGTCCAGAGGCCGAATCACGTCATCGTCATAGACTGTCGCCTGCGCAGCTATCTCCCGGGCACTGAGCCCGCTGACGGTCATCGCATTCTCCAGCGCGTCGGCCAGGCGCGACATCATGCCCGGAATGCCGCCTGCCCAGTGCAGGTCCTCCATCATATATTCACCAGCTGGCCTCAGCTTGGACAACTG
>JAKORR010000715.1 GCA_029777735.1 Armatimonadota bacterium
CTGGCAATGCTCGACGAGGGCGTGCGCTACTCTGGAGGTTAGGGAGGCGCTCGGCTCTCGGTCCTTCCACGATGTGGACCCTGGGCCTTAGCCCTCAAAGTTGTGGACCCGCAGATCGATGGCGCTTGGATCGCCCTGGCCCAGGCCGTACTGGGCGGCTGTCTGCAAGTGCTTTGGCGGGTATTCTTGCTTCTCTACTGAGTCCATTCCCTGTTGCTGGCGGCAGAGGTTGATGAGCTGCAGCAGCTCGGTGTCCACAGCTACCGGGTCGCGTCCGGCTAGAATGGCCCAGTAGGGCACAAGGTACTGGGGTGCAAAGGCCGGGCCACCAGCGTAGAGCACCCGCAGGGCGTCTACGATGATCAGCCGTTGCTTGCTGCGTATAGCCGTCGCCTGGTTGACGTTGGCCACAGCTGGATCACAAGCGAACTTGTGGAAGTCCTCCGGGTTGTGGATGCTCCCGAAGTGGTTTTTCAGTGCACCTGTAATACCCGCATACTCGTGCTGTTTCACCACTGGCACATTGATGATGGCCGTCGCGGTGCGTGTGACGATCTTGCTCAACCGGAAACTAGTCTCCCCCTGGAGGCTGAAGCGCTCTTCATAGCCCGGGCTGACGGTCTCACCGACTGTGCCATAGCACAAAGGCCCTGGGCCCTCGGCGCGCAGCGTGTAGCCTGCCTTGGCCAGATCGCGATCTTCCTTATCGTAGATAATGACGTTCTCGCTCTTGACGCCCGCGGCCGCCAAGCCCTGCGCAATGGCCAGGACCACGCTCTGCGAAGGGGCCATCTCGGGTGCCAGGCAGTTCACCTTCACGGCTACTACATCGTCAGACTTGAACAGCGCGGCCCAGGCCTGCTGGGGCGTAGCGACGCCGACTGTATCCTTGACAGCGAGGTGTACAAGTCCAGCCACCGCATTGTCTAGGTTTAGGCCATCAAGCCCTGACAGACTTGTACTTCGCGCCAGCACCACGCGGCTTCTCTCTGCCGTCGTGGGTACTGGTGCTGGCCACACAGACCGGTTGTCCAGCGCCAGAGTCGCTGCTCCCGTCATCACTGCTGTAAGGAATTCTCGGCGATCCATGAGTTTTCGCTCAGCGGCGCACAGCCGGGGTCCTAAATCTGCCAAATGCCCGGGATCCGCATACCACACTTGCAGCACTTACCGGTTCGTGGGTCAAGACCGTCGAAACGCACCTTGTAGCCTATCCGCTCGACAAGCCGAAGGTGGCACTGCGGGCAGTAGGTGCTCTCACCAGGGTCGCCGCCTAGGTTGCCCAAATACACGTAGCGCAGGCCCTGCTCATAGCCGATGCGGCGCAGTTTGGTGAGTGTCTCCTTGGGGGTTGGTGGTGTGGTGCGCAGCTTGTACTGGGGGAAGAAGCGCGATACATGCAGTGGCGTATCTCGACCAACATTGCTACACACCCACTGGCACATCTTGGCGAAGGTTGCTGGGTCGTCGTTGTACCCAGGCACCACCAGCGTTGTCAGTTCCAGCCACACCCCGGAGCTCTTGATCGTGCGAATGCCCGCCAAGACCGTGGCCATGTCGCCGCCCGTAATCTGCTTATAAAAGCTCTCCGAATAGCCCTTCAGGTCTACATTGACTGCGCTCACGTACTTGCACAGCTCGCGAAGCGGTTCTTCTAGCCCGTAGGCGGCCGTGTGCACCAGCACCTTCAGGCCTGTTGCCCGCGCTACCTTAGCCGTGTCAATCACATACTCGATACAGGCCAAGGGTTCGCTGAAGGTGAAGGTGATCGACCGCAGGCCCAAGGCTCGCGTTTGCTCCACGAGGCTGTCGGGAGGCAGGTACTTGTTATCAGTCTGCTCCGGCCGGGCCTGAGCGAACTCCCAGCTCTGGCAGTACTTGCAGTCCAAGTTGCAGCCCGCCGTACCAAGAGCAATGCTCTTGGTGCCCGGCAGGTAGTGGAAAAAGGGGCCCTTCTCCATGGCGTCCGCGCGGACCACGGCGGGATAGCCATAAACCAGGCTGATGTACTTGCCGCCTCGGTTTTCACGCACACCGCAGAACCCGCGCTCGCCAACCTTGATCTTGCACTTGCGTGGGCAGACGAGGCATATGGTGTCCGTGCCGCCTGCGGGCTTGAAGAATAGGCACACCTTGTTCGAGGTGGCGCCAACCTTAGTAGGCAAGCTCCGCGACAGGGTCACGAGTTGCTCAACGGCTTGGGCGGCTGGCCACACGAGACAGGCAGCGCCACCACAAAGCATGCGCCGTGTAAAATCCCTCCTGCTCAATTCTTCGCCTTCCGAAGCGGGCATAGAACAACGACCTCCGAGGTGTATCACAGAAGCAGGACACCGTCGAGGGCGAAGATTATCTTTCTCTGGCCGCCTTCAGGAGAC
>JAKORR010000716.1 GCA_029777735.1 Armatimonadota bacterium
CAACACCGTGCGGGTCGGCAGTGTGTTCGATACCCAGCGTCGTCGGCGACGCAGCGTCACCGAGAACTACATTGAGAAGCCTGTCACCTGACCAGGGTATGATCCGGCGGCCCTACCGCCCTACCTCCAGCTGAGCGGTAGGGCCGCCTCAGCCCAGCACGTCTCCCAAGACGGCACATTGTCGCCCTCATGGCGCATCCAATGGTCCTTCCAGCAGAATGTGCACAGAGGGTCGGTCTGGTGGATCTGGCACCGCGACGCATCGATCAGCGGGACCAGGGCGTCGCAGCGTGCGCAGCGTATGAAGACAGGTTCTCTCATGTGGACAACCCTGGCCGGAACCTGTGCACAGCGGTATCAGCCGAACGGCCGATGTGCTCGAGCTTGACAACCGATTAGGATCGAGGGAGCCCGTCGGGGCCCCTGGGAAGCCCAGGCGGGAGGGTCGCCACCCCCTTCCCATCCGCCACGCCCGGAGCCCCCACGCTGTGGACAGCGCCTCCCGGCGCTGCGCCTCCCGCTCCCGCACTAGGTGGGAATGTCGCAGTACGATATAGCGAGATTACGGGCGCACCAAAGAGAGGGAAGTCGTGGCGAACGAAAAGCACTTGTTGCTGACAGCGATTGGCGACTACACGGCTGCCAGCATGGCGGAGGAGACATGGGCGGTCACGGTCCGCCTGGCGCTCGTATTCGGTCCGATCGATCCGGTCGGGACCCTGCCATCGAACTGGGAGCCAGTCGCCCAGGCGATCAACCGGACGGAGACGAACTGGACCATCACGGGCAACTGGAAGGTCTCGTTTCCCAACGGGCTCAATCCCGACGACTACCTCAATGACACAGCTGCGCCAGCCTTCGCCACCTGGGCCGGCGCCGGGCCCCTCAGCAACCAGACGCGCATCCGCGAACTAAAGCTGTTCCCGTGCGTCTCTCCGTTAGGTAAGAGCGTCCCAGCGCCTCCCTACTCGCAGGGAAGCCCCTGCCTGCTGACCTGGACATCGAACTATCCGGTGGGCAGCACAGGATCGGGACTCCTCCCACCGCAGATCGCGCTAGCTGCGTCGCATCGCACCCAGCAGATCGGGCGACGCGGGCGCGGTCGCATGTTTATGCCTGGGATCAATCCCAACCAACTGGACTCGACCACGGGCGAGATCACATCTGCAGGCCAGACGAGGGCCCTTAACGGGCAGGTCGCACTCCTAGAAGCGCTGAAGTATGACAGTGCCGACCCTCTTGGACCGCACATCGCGCCCGTGATCACGGGCAAGCCATTCACGAACTACGGCGTGATCAACACCGTGCGGGTCGGCAGTGTGTTCGATACCCAGCGTCGTCGGCGACGCAGCGTCACCGAGAACTACATTGAGAAGCCTGTCACCTGACCAGGGTATGATCCGGCGGCCCTACCGCCCTACCTCCAGCTGAGCGGTAGGGCCGCCTCAGCCCAGCACGTCTCCCAAGACGGCACATTGTCGCCCTCATGGCGCATCCA
>JAKORR010000717.1 GCA_029777735.1 Armatimonadota bacterium
ATGCACCCCGAGTTGCCACCCAACCAACTCTTTGCCAGAGAGGAGCAGTTGTTCGGATCAACCAACGAGGGGCAGCGCCTCCGAATAATCCCCTTGCAAAACCCGGCAGCGATGGAATGCCAGTCGCCCGGGCAACCGCTGCCTGGGGATACTGCGTTCCTCTCCTACGGTGTCTCTCAGTGGCAGCAAGGAGGCGGCTTCAGAACCAACCGTCCTCGCGTTGCGACGGGAGATGGGATGCGCTTCCGCCTAGCCTGGGGCGGGAACCTTCCTACCAGCGCGGAAGGGGAGTTCGTCAAGACGCTGTGGCTCTTGAGCGCCTTCAGCGGTTGGGGGACCAAGGCCCGGCGCGGGTGGGGCAGCGTTCGCGTGCACTGCCCACGCTTCGGCAGCACTCCCTACGAGGACCTGTTAGACCCGCACAGTGCTGCCAGTGTCGGAGAGTTGGGGAACCGCCTGCGCACCGGCTTGACGGCGATCCTGGGCGCGCGCGCTGGAATAAGCCTACCGCCGGGAGCCCCACAGGCACAGCATACGGCCTTCTCTCGAGACACGCGGCTGCTCATTGGGCCGACGTGCCCGAATGAGACAGAAGCGCTCAAAAGGCTGGGCGGGGCATTCAACCGCTATCGGCGTGCCTTGGGAGCAGGGCGCGGACATGCTCCAGGCGCCGTCGGCCCCGATCACCAAAAGCGTTCGGGCTGGTGCAAGGAAGCCCCTGTCAAGACAGACCATGCACCGGCAGGATCGGCGTTTGGCCTACCGCATCTAGCCCGCTTCTCCAGCGGCCAACGAGTGGACGTGGGAGTTGGCCATGATCTGACGGGACGCCGTGCCTCGCCGGTCTTCTTCAAGGTTCTCCGCTGCGGCGCCCAATTCGTTCCCGCGGTGTTGTGGCTTCCGGCGCTCTTTCTCCCCGCTGGCACGTCCATCTACGTCCGCGCTCCAAGGGGCAAATCGGAAGTGCAGGATCCAGGAGTGGCCGGCATCACCAAATTCTTTGATGGTGACACGACGCTTATTTGCTATGCCCAGGGTAGCGGTGCTTGGCCAGGGCTGAAAGACTCTGGATGTACGGAGGTGGCCTGGTGAACGCATGGCTTTCCTTTTCCCTCACGCCGGTACAGTCGTTTCTTCAAGCGGCTCGTACCGTGCGAGACCTGAAAGTGGGCTCAGAGCTCCTTTCCTACCTGGTGGGCCAGGCGTTTGCTGCCGCGTGCAACGCAGGCGGCAAGCCTCTCTACCCCATACGTTCTGACAGCCCCGACCGTGCCCATGACTGGCGCCACCTCCCCAACCGCTTCGTCGTGCGCTATGAAACCGTCACGCAGGCGCAAAGCGCCGCCGAGGATGTGCGTAAGGCATTCGACACGGCCTGGTACACCCTGGCGCGTGGGGTGAAGAATCTCCTCGATCAGC
>JAKORR010000718.1 GCA_029777735.1 Armatimonadota bacterium
TGTCCGCCGCGTTCTCGAGGGAGAGAGGACTCCAAGCGACGCCCTGTTCTTGGGCAGCCGCGGCGGGCGGCTGGATAGCCGCGTTCTGCGAGGTGACCTTCACCGCCTGACTGCGCGGGCCGGAGTAAAGGATGTGGCGCCCCACGGTTTACGCCACTCATCTGCGACCCACCTCCTCGAGGAGGGCGCGGATCTGCGGTTTGTGCAAGAGTACCTGGGGCATTCGTCATTGCAGACGACTCAGCGCTACACCCACGTGGACGCCAAGAGGCTTCGAGATGTGTACAAGCGGGCGCACCCGCGCGCCTGAGTCCACCACAGCGGAGCACTCAGGTTCTCGTCTACCAGGGTTTGAGGACGGAGGGGCCGACAAGCATTCGCAGGGGATTAACGTACTCGTCCGGTCCATAGCGCGCCCCCCAGTGCAATGTGCCTGGACTGTGGCCCGGCTCAACCGTGGCAATAGGCTGGCCAGCAACGACAACGTCCCCGCTCTCCACAAGCGGAATCACGGGCTCATAGGTGGAGCGCAGCCCGCCCTCGTGCATGATTGAAACGGTTTGACGGGACACAACCATGCCTGAGAAAACGACGATTCCATCTGCTGGTGCGGCAATCGTTAACCCTATGGGCGCGCCGAGATCCACGCCGCGGTGTCCGCTTAGCCAAGGCAGCGCCGGGGGGTCAAAGGCGCGGTTGACTGCAACGGGAGTAAGGGTTGGCCACTGCCATTTCGACCGGACCGCCGCTGGCCCGGAAGTGACGCTGGCGCCATCGCGTAAGTGCACCTCTGACGCTACGGCTATGGGCGGAGCGCTGAGCAGCGTGGCCAATACGATTACCATGGCCAAGGCGTGGTTGCGAAGGTTGTAACTTGGGTTCCGATAGTTTGTCATGGGTGGGTCTCCGTGTCCGAGCAGACAACCAGTGTTGCAAACAGTCGTCAGGTACCGGGGCACTACCCGGGTTACTTGGGGATATCGCCGCATCGAGGGTTTTGGGGATGACCCCGGGCCCAAGCTTCGCGCCGGTAGCGCAAAACGGCTTCCCAGTGGGGTAGGGCTCACACAAACGCTGTGAGGATCCACCTGCTTCATCATCTAGACTTGTCAGGCACCTGTTCGCAGGTGACTACGCGTGTCATTTTCCGTGGACGGCGTCGGTCTTACCGGCGTGACGCAGCGGGGCACGGGGGCGACGGTCCTAGAGGCGCTTCCGGTCATGGCACCAGGGTTTGCGATCCGTTCTTGGCAGCAACCGCATTACGGTGCGGGATGACTTCAAGAATGGTGAGTGGACATAACCAAA
>JAKORR010000719.1 GCA_029777735.1 Armatimonadota bacterium
TCCCAGTGTGCTTGCTTGACCCGAGCGTCTTGGAGCTGTCTGCTGAGCTCCATGTGCCGCTGGGCCTGTGCGTCGAAGGCCTGCACGTCCAGCTCCATCTCCTCCGCCATCTCGACGGCCCAGCGGATCTCCTCGGCCCTTGCGAGGATGCCCTGTGCGTCACGGATGTGGCCTTCCGCCTCGGCGGTCTGGCGCCGGATCCTCTGCTCGTCGAGCTGGGCCGTGTACAGCTCGGCTTGCCGGCGGTCGAGCTCCGTTTTCGCCTCGGACAGCATCTGATCGAGCGCGGTCTTCTGCTGCAGCTGCCCTTCGATCTGGGAGCACCGCTGGGTCAAGACCTCCACCGCGCTGGTCTTGGCCGCCAGCTCCTCGGTTATAAGCTGCCGTTCACCGTTCAGGGCGTCCTTGCGGCTGACCTCCACCCGCAGCCTCTCACGGGCATCCTCCAGCGCCTGCACCTGAGCCTTCCGGGCCCTCACCTGCTCCCTCGCGCGCTCCTGGAGCCTATCCCACAGATCCAGCCCGAGAATCCGCCCCAGAGCCTCCTTGCGCTCCTGGTCGGTCATGTTGGCCGTGAAGCTGTCGGACTGGCCCTGGAGCACCAAGGCACTGGACGTGAACGTCCGGTAGTCCATCCGCAAGGTCTCTTCGATGATCCGTTG
Source organism: Armatimonadota bacterium (assembly GCA_029777735.1). Taxonomy (GTDB): domain Bacteria; phylum Armatimonadota; class Zipacnadia; order Zipacnadales; family FEN-943; genus JAKORR01. The sequence continues at coordinate 663 of JAKORR010000719.1, forward strand.
GGTGTCGGCGATGGTCTTGCCGCTCAGGGCCCGCCAGCCGTCGCTATCCTGGATGAAGAACTCCAGGATACTCTTGCCCTTGGCGGCGTTCCTGGCCCTGACAACCCGGTAAGCCTCGCCCCTCAGCACGAACTCCAGCTCCACGCGGCCCTCTGGCTCCCCGCGGGTGACGTAGTTGTCGAGGTCGCGGCCCTTGGTGCCCTGGCCAAACAGGGCCCAGGTGAGGGCGTCCAGGAGCGAGCTCTTGCCCGCCCCGTTGTCGCCCACGAGAGCCGCACACACTATCGGCTCCAAGTCCACCACGTCGTCACGGTAGCTGAGGAAGTTGCGCAGCGTCAGCTTGGTCGGTTCCA
>JAKORR010000720.1 GCA_029777735.1 Armatimonadota bacterium
CCATCGATTCGCAGCACGAGCTCCCGGTCAGCGGAGCTGACGTCGCCGCTCGACGCCGCCTGGAACCTTTGGGCCATCATCATAGCATCGAACACAGCTTGCCCGACGCTATCCGCGATGACGTTATCCCGCTCCAATGGGATAACGGCCTCCCGGCGGTGTCCCTCGCCGATTAAGGCCAGGGTCGGGGCTGTCACAATCCCACCGGAGGCAAGGCCGAAAATGCTTCCGATACCTTTGACAATACCACTAATACCCCTGGTGACGCCGCCTATTATCCCACCGAGGAACCCGCCACCGCCAGCTGCCCATGTCGCCCCTCCAGTGAGCAAGCCTATCAGCGCCGACACAGCCCTGTCAGCCAAGAATTCGGTAATCTTCCGCCTAACAGCATCAAGGATGTTACTGAAAATAGACTTAAACATCTCACCGAACGTGCTCGCACCAGACAGCAGCTGGTCAAACGTGTTGGACAGTGAGTATTTCATCGAGGCGGCTAGACCACTAACAAGGCCATCCACCTCATTGCACCATTCGAAAGTCGATTGCGTCGAGCCTTGCTTAAGCTGATCGAACCACCCCAGAATCTTTGTGACCAGATCAGGTACGATGGAGTGGCCAACGAGCGTGTTGTATAGGTTTTGGAAGAAGCCTGTGACGCCCGAGACGAGATTCCCCGCTGTTTCGGTCACACTCTTCTTCATGTCGTCCCACCAACCAATTACTCGCTGGCGCATGGTGTCGACGAGCTCCTCGACGGTCTTGGTCATGTCCTCAATCAATTTCTGGATCTCTCTCACCAGATTCGAAACCGTCTTCGTGACCTTATCCCATCCGTCCGTAACTGCGGCTCGAATGCTCGTCCATAGCCTTTCAGCGGTATTCAGGATGCCTTCCCATACGCCCACAACAGCCTTGGAGACGCCATCCCATAGCGAGGTGGCCCAACTCTCCAGGCCGTCCCAGGCGCTCTCGATGGCGCCGCGGATGGCTGCCCAGGTGCTGGTGGCCGCCGCGGCGAGGCTGTCCCAGGCGCTCGTTACGGCGTCGACCACGGCACTCCAGACACTCGCCGCGGTCGTCTCGGCCCATGTCCACACGGCCTCAATAGCGGTGCGCACGGACTGCCAGACGGTTGTCGCCGTTTCGGCTAGAGCCGTCCACGCACCCTCAATGGCACCGGCAACCGCTCCCCAAACGGCACCCGCGGTCTGCTCGGCCCAGGACCAGACAGCCTCAATGGCGGCACGCACCGACTGCCACACCGTCGTTGCCGTCTCGGCCACGGCGTTCCAGGCGCCCTCGACGGAATTGCGGACGACCGCCCACACAGCACCGGCCTGGGTTTCAGCCCAGCTCCAGACTGTAGAAATGGCCTCCCGGATGGCTCCCCAGGCTGTTGTGGCTGCCGTAGACAGCCCATTCCAAACTTCCGTGATGGCCGTCGAGACGGCGTTCCAGACTGCGCCCGCTTGCCCAGACGCCCAATCCCAAACGGCCTTGATGGCAGACTCGATACCGGACCAGACCTCGCTAGCCGTCTGGCTCAAAGTCTGCCATGCGCCGGTGATGGTATCGGATACGCCCTGCCATAGTGCGCCGGCCTGCTCGCTAGCCCAGGACCAAACGCTCTCGATTGCTTCCCGAATGGTCTGCCACGTCGTGCTGGCCGCTTGGCTAAGGCCCGACCAGACGCCTTCGATTGCGGCCGTTACGCCTTGCCAGAGGGTCTGCGCGTTTTCTTGGGCCCAAGTCCAGACCGCCTCGACAGCGGCCTTAATGTCACTCCAAATCCTTGTGGCAGTTTCCGACAGGCCATTCCAAGCA
>JAKORR010000721.1 GCA_029777735.1 Armatimonadota bacterium
CTTGCCGCCGCAGTTTGGGCATGTGGTCAAGGCGCAACACTGCTTCGATCACTGTGGCCTTACCGCCTTGTCCACATGTCCATACGTAGGGGCATGTTGTCCATCAGGCCGCGTGCCGGGTTTCGCTCGATTGATGTTGCAGCGGCGGCCGTGGCGCGATGCGCAGTGCCGGAGGCCGCGCAGAGCGGCGCGGAGCGCCGCTAAATTTATCAATAGGACATAACTCGACAAGAGCGAGCACGCGTTGTGCGTTGGGTCATGTCATAATGACGTCATGGCCTATTCCCTCCGTTTACCTGATTCGCTCGATGCCCTGGCGCGCAAGCGTGCTGAGGGCATGGGCGTTAGTCTCAATTCGCTGATCTGCGTGGCGCTCGATGCCTACCTGAGGCCTTCTGACCTGGTGGCTGCTGTAAAGCCGGATGACCTGGTTTATCCGCCGACTCCCATGGAGTCTGTCGACGCGCTCCTGGCGAAGCGTTCTCTGCAGCCGGTGGCTGTACCTCGTGGCCGTCCTGGTGGTAAGTTCAAGCGTAAGGGGAGGCGGTAGCCATGGGTTTTCAAAGGGAGAGGCAAGTGGCCATGTTGATCGCCCGCCAGCCTCGCTGGTTCGCTCCTGCGGTCAATTGGTCCGTGTCGTTCGCTGTCCGGTCCAGCTCGATGTGGCCGCGGTGGGTCAGGCGTGCCCCTTTGGCGCTCCTTTGCTTCTACGTGGCGCTCTGCGTCCGGGTTGGTCTTCACGATTGGTAGGGGCCTTCCTGGTGGATCTGGCGGCATCGAAAATGCGGCCCCATCGCGTAATTCTGTTACATTGGATGCAAGGGTGTCGCGACCCATTGCTAGTAGGGACCCAACCCCAAAAAGCGAAAACCCGGCACCTCTTGCAAAGGTCCGGGTCTTCTAGGTTCGCGACAGATCAGCCCAGTGAAGGAATGCCGCAACCGTTGCGCGATCATACCTCCGCTGCCCCTCTTGTGCTCTACGTCGATCGCGATTACGCGGTTCTCGGCTGGCACTTCGAGGCCCTAGGCGCTACAGCGGACTCCCTCCAAAGCGCCACCGAGAGGCCACAGGCTGCGACCGGGTGAGGGGTGGTAGTAGGACCATGCACGCGGCCCCTGACGGCTCCTACAGCTTGTCAGGCCCCATGTGACGCCCGACCGACCGACGGTCAAGGCTCAGGGGTAGGTCATCCAAGCCATTTGGGGCAGGGTGAAGCCTTCCCCTAGCTCAACCCTCCCTCCCTCCAGTGTCTGCCTGAATTCCTGTAAATTCATACAGGAAATTGGCAAGCGAAGCGCGTCAGGCCGAAGGCGTACTCCTGTGGTCAACTTGCCGCCGCAGTTTGGGCATGTGGTCAAGGCGCAACACTGCTTCGATCACTGTGGCCTTACCGCCTTGTCCACATGTCCATACGTAGGGGCATGTTGTCCATCAGGCCGCGTGCCGGGTTTCGCTCGATTGATGTTGCAGCGGCGGCCGTGGCGCGATGCGCAGTGCCGGAGGCCGCGCAGAGCGGCGCGGAGCGCCGC
>JAKORR010000722.1 GCA_029777735.1 Armatimonadota bacterium
ATGCCGCGGCGTTTTTACGTGGATGTGGCAAAGATGATCGCGCGAGACCGCCCCGTCCTCCTTTTTGGTTCCCCCTCGCAGGTGGCGCACCTTAAAGAGATGGCTGACGAGATCGGCGGACGCGTCCATATTCCTTACCTCGAATCCGGCGTGAACGCTGAGGACGAGCTCTTCCTCTGCATGGCCCTGCTGAAGCGCGTATCAGCCGCCGTGTCGAACGACAGCGGCGGCGCACACCTCGCCGCAGCCCTGGGGGCGCGCACGCTCGTCGTAGGGCCCATGGCTCGCCTTGCGCGTTTTGGCCCTTGCGGAGAGCGCGCCTGGGCCATGCAGACGGACCTGCCCTGTTTCCCCTGCCCCAGGACCGACGGCGGCGCATGCAAGGGTGCCCGATGGTGCCTGCGGGCCATTTCTCCATCTATGGTAGTGGAGGCGCTGGAGAAGTGGATGTGAATGTGAATGTGAATGTGAATGTGAGTGTGAAAGTGAAAGTGGATGTGAGTGTGAGAGTGAGTGTGAATGTGAGAGTGGGTGTGGGGGGAAGGATCTAAGCGTGAATGATACGTTAAAGGCTGGTTCTGTCTTTAAGAGCCGGGCACAAATCTTAAATGAGACACAGCCTGAAGGCAGGCTGCTCTTCGTCAAATACAGCGCCTTGGGCGACATAGCGCTGGCCACGGCGGCGGCCTCGTGCATAAAGGCGCACTTTCCCAGCCTTTCGCTCTTTTGGCTGGCCTCCAGGCCTTATGACGAGCTCCTTAAGCTTCAGCCCTTTGTGGACGAGGTCTTGCCCTGGGACCGCTCCCGCGACCCTCAGGCTTTTTTCAGCCTCGTCCGTAGGGTTAGAAGCCTGCACTTCGACTGGCTCGTAGACATGCAATGGGTCCAAAGGAGCGCGCTCCTGTCCGCGCTTTCGGGGGCAAGGTGCAGGCTCGGCTTTTTCAAAGGGCACAAGTTTCCCTATTACGACTGGACGCCTGAAAATTGGCGCTACGAAGACCCGATACTTGAAAGGCAGTCCGCGATACTTGAGGGCTTGGGCATATCCGACGGCCTGTCCTATCCGCCGCGCCTTTGCGTGAGCGGCGAAGAGTCGCGCACGGCAGAATCCGCCCTAAGCGTACCCGAGCCTCGATGCGCCGCCCTCATCGGGGCGAGTAAGCCCGTGAAGCGCTGGCCGGCCGAAAACTGGGTCTCCTTCCTGCGGACGATGACGGACCGCGGCTGGAGCGCCATCCTCGTCGGCCACGGTCCGGAGGAGGAGGAGATGGCGCGCAAAATTGCTCTTCAGTTGCCCGAGGGCCGCACGGCAAACCTCGTCGGCGCCTTGGACCTCAAGGGGATGGCGGCCCTCTTTTCCCGCGTGCGGCTGGCCGTGGGGGGAGACACGGGCCCGCTCTACCTCGCCATAGCCGCAGGCGTGCCCTCCGTCGGCCTCTTCGGCCCCACGAGCCCCTATACCCACTTCCCCGATCTCA
>JAKORR010000723.1 GCA_029777735.1 Armatimonadota bacterium
CCGCCAACAGGGCCCCCTTGACCGGTTCCGCGAGCTGTCCGTTGCGTATGAGGAAGCCGCCGTCGATTGTGCTGGACACCTGGCCAGTGACGCTGTCGGGGAAGGGAGCTCCAACGACCAGGAAGATGCCGTCCTCGACGTCGCTGATGAGCTTCTCCAGGGGCTCTTCGCCGGTCCGGACCTGCACGTTGCTCATGCCTATCCCCACGTCGGCGTGATAGCCGCGGCGGCTGGCATGCCCGGTATACTCGACGCCGGCCTTGTTGGCCGTGTAGGAGTTATGGAGGTACGTAGTGAGGACGCCTGCGCTGAGCAACTCGCGCTTGCGGCGAGGCACACCTTCGCCATCGAAGGCACATGACGCCGCGCCGCCGGGCACGAAGGGATCCTCGACGACGGTGAGGACAGGGCTGGCGATCTGCTCGCCTTCCTTGCCTACCAGGAAGGACCGCTTGCGCTGCACGCTCTCGGCGTTGGCAGAGCCCAACACCGAGTCCAGCCAGTAGTGCGCCTGCTTGTAGTCCAGCACAAGGTCCCGGCGCCTGGTGGTGATAGGCCGATCGTGGACGAGACTGGCGGCCCTCTTGACGACAGCCTCGGGCAGGTCAGCCCACTGGAGGTCCGCGAGGCATCGCGCCCCCGTGCTATCCCAGTAGCTGGCGGCTTGCTCGCCGTCCCAGACACTGGCGAAGACATGGTAGCCGACCCAGGAGGAGAGCACCGAAACGACCACTCCGGTGCTGCTGGCCATGGCCCACACGCCCGAGGACGCGTGGGCGCCTCCACCGACGAAGACTTGATCAGCGGCGGCCCGACCGCGATCGATCATCTGGACGCACCAATCCACTAGGGTCTCTGCCGGGAGCCCGGCCACCTTGTCGTCGAAGACCTTGGGGCTGGGGCCTAGGGGCTGAGGTTCCGGCAAGCAACGGAAGTCCGGGTCTGGGCTGGCAGACCGCGCCAACTCGGCAGCCTGCTGCCCGATGCGACGCGCCGCTACCAGCTCCAGGCTGCCGGCCCGGGCCAGGCCCATTCCGCCGGCTACGAAGGCCCTCACGCCCACGCCGCGGTAGTAGCCGGATTCGCTCTCGCGGATAGTGTTTCGCTCGGCGGACACAGAGATTGACCGGCCCGATGCTGCTACCGCGTCAGCCCAGTCGGCTCCAGCGGCCTTGGCGGCTTCCACGGCCGCGGCCACGGCATCCAGCACTGTCTTGTCGTCGATCATCGCTAAGCCTCCTCGCCGAGACGCGAGCCGCCTAGAGTAAGGTATTCCACCAGCACGTACGGGCCGCCGAGAGCCGTCCGGACGCCTTGGCCCTTCTTGCCGCAGGTCCCGCGGTCGAGCAACTCGAACTCACGCGACAGGCCCAGGACGCGCGCCAGGGTTTCCAACGTGTAGCCTGTCAGTGTGCAATTGCGGATCTGGCCGCCCACCTTGCCGTCTGCGACCTCATAGCCGGTCTCGACCTCGAAGCTGAAGTGGCCCCGCGTCGAGTCCACATAACCTCCCCTCGCCCGGCACAGCAGCACCCCCTTCTTCACTTCGCCGAGCAGCGAATCCAGATCGGAGTCGCCGGCTTCGATGAAGGTGTTCGACATCCGCGGGATGGGCAGGTCGGTGTAGCTGGCGGTGCGCGCCGCGCCGTTGTCGGCCGTGCCGAAGTACGCCGCCGTCTCCAAGCAGTGCAGGTACTCTTGCAGAACGCCATTACGGAGTAAGACATGGCGTTTGGCTAGTAAGCCCTCATCGTCGTACTCGAAGCTGCCGTTGTGGCCAGGGAGAGTGGGGTCGTCTACCACCGTCACGCCTTCGGCCGCCACCTGCTGGCCTTCCTTGCCCGCGAGGATGGACTCGCCCGCCCAGACCAGGTCGGCCTCGCAGTTGTGGCCAAAGGCCTCGTGGGTGATCAGCCCGGTTATCTCCGGGTCGAGGACAACCATCATGCTGCCGGCTGGGGCCTCCCGGGCGGCGAGCAGGTCGACGGCGCGCTGGGCCGTGTCGCCTGCCATCTGGTCCACGTCCAGGTCGGCCACAACCTCCCACCCGGCTGGCAGGGCGCGCCCGTCGTAGGCGATCTGGCGCGTCTGCTCATCGGCAGCAGTAACCACCACGTACATCCCACAGCCCAGGTTCTCCCAACGCACGTAGCTGCCATAACTGTTGACGAGCTCTACCGTGCTCGAGCCGTCGTAGTAGTGGACACGCGTGTTGACGATAGAAGCATGATGCTTGCGTGCTCGTTCCTCGAAGGCAGCCACTTTCCTGACGCGCTCTGAGAGGGCGACGGTGGTGGGATCTATCCTGAAGGGCAGGCGACTGACAGCCTCGATGGGCTCGGCCTCGGCTACCCGGGCGGGCTCCGCCACGTTTGCCGAAGCTGCCCGCGCCATTGCCAGGGCGTCGTCAAGGCAGCGTCGCAGCTCCTTGGCCTCGTGGGAACCAGCCATTGCGAAGCCCCAGGCACCGTCGACCAGAACACGCAATCCGGCACCACAGCTCTCGCCAACGGAGAGGTCGCGCACTCGTCCATCCTCGGCGGTAATGGACGTGCTAGTGGCCTGTCCCGCGCGGATATCGGCGAAACCGGCGCCTCGCTTTACCGCGCATTCTATAATCTCCGTAAGCAGACTGCGCATTGGTTCGTACCTCCACCAGACACCGATTTGCGTCACTCCTGAGGGCTCTGCCTCGAAGCAGGCCGAAAAGCACTCTCAGAGACTGAGGCAGCTCCGCTAGGGGGAAGCCCCGTCCTCGCCAGGGCGTGTCTGGCCCAGACTTCCCCTCGGTGCTCCTAGACTGGATCTGGAATCCTCACTGTTCTAGTCGGACTCCGCAGGGCCGGCCGCCGGCTTGTCCTCTGTTCGGAATAGCTCGGCGAGAACCTTCCTGGCAATGGGCACAGCGGAGCTGCCACCATGACCGCCACTGTCAACGAACACGGACACTGCATACTGGGGCTTCTCGTACGGGGCGAAGCAGACAAACCAGGCATGGGTGGGCAGCCTGGGGTTGTGCTCAGCCGAGCCTGTCTTGCCGGCCGCCGACACCGCTAAGCCTGCGAGTCCGTGAGCGGTGCCCCTGGGAGACGTAACGGCCAAGCGCATCGCACGTCGTATCCGCTCCAAGTTTCTCCTGTCTGCCCCGACCTTACTGACTAGTTGGGGAGTCATCGTCTTGGGCTGTCGGCCCGTCCAGGCTGGCCAAAGGACCTTGCGCACGAGTTGAGGTTTGTAGAGCAGGCCGTCGTTGGCCACAGCAGCCGTGGCAACCGCCATCTGTAGTGGGGTGGCCGTTAGATAGCCCTGTCCGATGACCATATTGAGGCTGTCGCCCAGGCGCCAACGCTCGTGCACCAACGTGAGCTTCCATTCCGGCGTCGGGACCAAGCCCTCGGCCTCACCCGCGAGGCCACAGTCTGTTACGCTCCCGAGGCCGAGCTGGTGGGCCCAGTAAGCGATGGCCTCTGGCGAGAGTCGTCTCTTCCGTACCAACTCGTAGAAATACACGTCGCAGGACTCCGCCAGTCCCCGCCAGAAATCAGTGTAACCGTGACCTGAGCTGCTCCAGCAACGGTAGATAGTAGCCGGATGCCCGACACTGATTCGGCCACGACAGGGGTAGCTGGTCGCCGTGTTCAGGCGAGTGCTTTCTAGCGCCGCCAGGGCCGAGACGATCTTGAAGGTTGACCCTGGTGGGTAGGCCCCTGCGATCGCAGTGTTCAGCAGCGGCGTGCGCGGGTCACTGTTCAGGGCTGCCCACTCCTGCGGCTTAAAGCCCGATACCCACTTGTTGGGGTCGAAGCCCGGGCGGCTCGCCATGGCAATGACCTCGCCGGTGTTGACGTCAAGAACCACCACAGCCCCCGCTCGTCCTTTTTCCTTCAAGGTGGTTGTGAGTGTCTTCTCCGCTACCTGCTGTACGCGAGCGTCAAGGGTAAGATACACCGATGCACCCGGCTCTGGCTGGCGAAACGACACGATCCTC
>JAKORR010000724.1 GCA_029777735.1 Armatimonadota bacterium
CGCTCCTGCGAGGAATCGCCAGACCACGGATTGTGCCCCTCCCCTCCGTCGGCCGGTGCAGATGAGCGAGTGAGATCGGCCGCCACCCGGGTTTTGGCTACACAGAGCCTCCATCTGTGGCGTACGGCCCACAGTACTGATAACATAGGGCTTGCAACCCGCACCAAGATCCACAAGGCGACGGTGACCTAATGTCAACGCGGCCTGCGGACCTTGGCTGCGCTACGCCGAGGTGAGCACAGATGATGGCCTTCGCCACGCTGACCCTTGTCCTGACCGCCACACCGGCCCAGCTCCAGAGCGCGGTAGACAACCATGGAGTCGTCACCGTGAGCGACGCTGCGGGCACGCTTGCCCGCGTCGTACTTTATGTACATGGCCCTGACTGGGCGTCGGCAGGTCAGGAGTCGACGCAGGTCGCGACCGAGGGCGACTGGATGGTCGGTAGCTTCCCGATGCCCAAGGGCAGCACGGGGCAGGTGCGCTTTCGCGAACTGGCGAAAGAGAAAGAGGGGCGCCTGCAACTGACCTACGAGGTTGAGTTCACTGAAGACAGCCCGCTCCGAGCTGCCTACGTGAGCTTATACCTGCCAGTGGCTCGGTGGGAGGGAAGGAAGATTGAACTTCTGCCGTCCGAGGAGACGAATGAATTCCCGGCCGACCCCAACGCCCAGCGTTTCACGACCCGAGCAGCGGCACTGGTGTGTGACCTAGGTGACGGCAACAGCCTGATCATCAATTGCCCGGCTGGGCCGTTCGTACAGCTTGAGGACATGCGCCGCTTCGGTGGTAAGGACTACGAGTTGCGGTTTCATCTCGCCAACGGTCAGGTCATCGCTGGTCAAAAGATTACGCTGCAGTTCCTGCTGGCTAAGCTGCCCACGGCGGAGGCCCGCAGGCTCGCCGAGGAGGTAGCCCCGCGTAGGACCGTCGACACCTCGAAGCCCTTCGCTCTGGCGGACGACAACGGGGAGATCTCGCTCTTGCTTCGGCGGGAAACGCTGGCCTCAATCGTTGCGAGCGTCCACGGACCCGACTGGGGCTGGGCTGGTCAGGCAGACACCGACTGGGCTACCCGGTACGGCACACTCACCCAGCGGTCGCTTGTGGGCGTGCTTGGGATACCCAACACCGGCGGTAAGCAGGTTCGCCTGCTGGAAACCATCAGCGCCGACGGTGACGTCTTGCGCCTTGATTACCGCTTCGAGTTCCCGCAAGCGGTCACGCTCAACGGCTACCAGGTATCGTGCAACCTGCCGCTGGAGCGCTGGATTGGTGCCACGGTGGAGTGCAGTGGCCCCGACGCGAGAGCCGTTACCGTCCCGGAGAAGCTAGGTGACCCTTTCCTCGGCAGCTTCACTGTTAACCGTGTTGTGGTGCGCAAGGAGGGCCAGCCGAAGCTGGTCCTGCAGGCCAACGAACCGACGCCACTTCTGCTACAAGACAACCGTAATTGGGGCGGCAATTCCCTGGAGCTGCGGTTCAACTTCCTGCGCGATGAAGCCGGCCAGGAGGTCCCGGCGGGCACAGTAGTCTCGCGCGAGTTCCGCGTTAGCACGAACCCTCCGCTCCAGCCGGTGATCGACGCCTCCGCGGTCTGGGATGCTTACGATCAGTCGACCTGGGTACCCTTCACGCTTCCCTGGGACGCTGCGCCAGTGGACCTGTCGTGGCTCAACGACAAGCCAGCTGGGAAGCACGGCAAGGTGACGGTGCGTGACGGCCACTTTGTCTTCGCCGATGGTACTCCGGCGCGGTTCTGGGGTACGTGCTTCTCGGCGGGTGCCAACTTCCCCACGCATGAACAGTCAGAGGTCATCGCCCGCCGCCTAGCTGCCTTCGGGGTCAACATCGTCCGCACCCACCACGCCGACGCCTACTGGGCTGAGCGCAACTTCTTTGGCAAGGAGACCGAGGACACGCGTCACTTCGACCCCGACGCGCTCGACCGCTTCGACTACCTGATCTTCTGCCTTAAGCGCGAAGGCATCTATGTCTATCTGGACCAGCTTGTCAATCGCAAGTTCACGGCGGCCGACGGTGTTGATGCGGCCGAGCAGCTGCCAGTGTGCGGCAAGCCCTACAGCAACTTCGACCCCAAGCTTATCGAGCTACAGAAGGAATTCAGTCGCATGCTCTGGCAACACGTCAACCCCTACACAGGCCTGGCGTACAGGGACGACCCGGCCATCGCCATGATGGAGTTTGCCAACGAAAACGACCTGTTCACTCAGACTGTGGAGCTGGAGCCTTACCGTACGCGCCTGGAGAAGATGTACCGTCAATGGGCCGCAGAGCGCGGCGTGCAGGTGCCCGATGGACCCGTGGACTTCCGCCGCCGCCGCGACGACGTTACAGCCTTCTTCATCGACATCCAGCGGGACTACTACGAGGAGATGGGCCGTTATCTTCGCGAGGAAGTGGGTGTGGAAGTGCCAATGACGGGGAGCAACTGGTCGCGCAACGCGGCGCTACTGGAGGCGCTGTCGGTGTGCGATTACACTGATAGCCATGCCTACTGGCACCATCCCGCCAAAGATGGCAGCGTAGGCAACGCACCCGCCATGCGCGCGCCAAGCCCGCTGGTCGATGTTCTGTCCTTCAACCGTCTATTCGGCAAACCCTTCTTTGTCTCCGAGTGGCACGAGCCATGGCCCAACGAGTGGCGGGCAGAGATAACGCTGTACCTAGCTGCCGTCGCTGCGCTGCAGGACTGGGATGGGCTAACGGTCTACACTTACGCCCACACCAGCGAGCGCATGCCGAGCACCAATCATCTTTCAGGTGCCTTCGAGACCTTCAACGACCCAGCCGTGTTCGGACTGTTCCCGCATGCAGCGCTCATCTTCCGCCGCGGAGACGTCCAGCCCGCGCGGGAGAAGTGGGTCGTTGTCGTCCCAGAAGAGCAGATCGCCAGTGCTAACAGCCTGTCGGCTTGGGGCGTCAAGGCACTCATCGGCACTCCGGAGGCCCACCAGGTCGCGATGGCGCTGCGCCAGGCGCCTGAGGGTGTCGACCGGGTGCTGAGGCCCAATGAGCAAGTTTTCACCGCCCAAGACCCGGTGAAGTCCGACACCGGTCAGCTCTTCCACACGCCCGCTGCGGGTTACTGCACCATCGACTCGCCGCGGACGCAAGCGGCTATGGGGTTCCTCGGCGAGGCTGGACAACTGAGCTTGTCGGGGCTGACGCTGTTCTGCAAGACGGACTTCGCGACCGTGGCGGCCAGCTCGCTAACCGAGGAACCACTGGAGGCCTCGCGGCGCGTGCTCGTCACAGCCGTCGGTCGAGTCGAAAACACCGGCACGCGCTACGACGTGACCCACCGGCGACTGGTCAACTCGGGCAAGGCGCCGATCCTCTGTGAGCCCGTAACTGGTCGAGTCAGCCTCAAAACCAGTGTCCGCGGCCTGAAGGTCTACCCGTTGACCCCCGACGGCAAGCGCAGGGAGGCGCTGCCTGCGCGGTGGGACAAGGGTACAGTGACCTTTGAGCTTGGACCCGCCGCGAGGAGTATCTACTACGAGCTGGTGGCTGAATAAATAGACAAATGAGTGAAGCGCCAAGGAGCAGCAGCGGGCCCGCCGCGGCGCCGCCGAGCCGAGAGGGAGGACGCGGGCGCCAGTGCGGAGCCCTTGACCTTTGCAGATGGCGAGAGCTGAAGCCGAAGCTGGCGTCGCAGCTCGACGTGCTGAAGCCCTTCGACCCGTGGTCTGGGCCTTTGTGCACCTGCCCGCCGAAGCTGGCGCTGGATGTGTACTCGGGCTGCGGGTACGAGTGCGTTTACTGCTACGTCAGCGCCTACAACGCGCGTTGCTGGGGGAGTGACCGTGTTCGGCCCAAGAGGGATGTGGTGCGCCGGCTCGAGCGTGACCTGGGACGCCTGCACTGGCGGCTGGAGCTGGCTGGGCTGGGCGGTCTGCCGGTGGCCTTGAGCAATTCATCCGACCCTTACCCTGCGGCGGCTCAGGCCGATGAAGCAGCACTGCTCTTGACGCGCCGAGCATTGGAAGTGCTGGTGGCGGCGGGCCACCCGCTGCTGGTGACGACCAAATCTCCGCTGGTAATGCGGGACTTGGACTTGTTGGCCCAAGTGCCAAGTGTTCTTGCAATGACCGTGACTGTGCTGGATGCCACGACAGCGCGGCGGCTGGAGCCGTTAGCGTCAGATCCGCGCGAACGCCTCGCGGCGCTTGGCGAGGCGGCGCGGCTGGGCCTATCCGTCGCCTGTCGCGTGGACCCGCTTATCCCGGGCGTCAACGACGAGCCGGAGGACCTGGCACCACTGCTGGATGACCTGGCCGCCGCGGGCGTAAAGCGTGTCATCTGCTCCACCTACAAGCATAGGCCCGACGCCTTTCGACGTCTGGCGGAAGTCTTCCCTAACCAGACGCGGCGGATCGCTGAGCTTCTTGACAGGACCAGGCGTGTCAGCGGCTATTACTACCTGCAGGCCGAATTCAGGCGCGAGATGCTGGAGCGAGTGCAGGCGCTGGCCCACAAGCGCGGTCTTACGATAAGCGTGTGTCGCGAGAAGATCGCCGGCGTGAGTGACGGCATCTGTGATGCTAGGGACCTGGAGGATGCGTTGCGGCCGGAAGGAGATATTTGACCCCTCCTAGCGTCACTTTGACCTGGCCGACAGCAGGCTCAAGGATTTGCCGGCGGAATACCCGATGATCTGGCAGAGCCCGCGCAAGAGTATGGGATCTCACCAGCGGGCGTACCAGTTCCGACTGTGGGAGAGAAGCGTATGTCTATGTCCATGGGTGTCATGAGTCTTATGGTAGGTTTGTGGGCGCAGCCAACGCCCTTCTCACTGGATGGCGGGGAAGTTCGCCTGTCAGAGGCAGGGGTCATAGAAGTGGTGCCCAGGCAAGGAGCGCCGGTGACCCTGGCGGTGGTCCTGTGGCATGGGGACTGGAAGTACCTTCATCAGGCCGGGGTGAAGAAAGGGAGCTTCATTCCTGCCGGAGAGGGCGTGGTTTTTGAGGGTGACCTGACCGACGCTGAGGGCACCGAGGTGCTACACCTCAAGACAACCCTCGTTCCCGGGCAGGGCACGCTATCTGTGACCTACGATCTGAGCAAGACGCCCGGGGTGACTCTGCCGCGCGGCGTTCTGCTGGAGCTTCGGGTGCCGCGCGAGGCGTACCAAGGACGCCGCCAATTTGTCCCTCCGGGCATGCCATCGTGCCTTCCGGCACGCAGATCGGCTGGTGGCACCGAGTACTGGCTTGAGGTCGGGGAGGGCAGGGCTCTGGTCGTCCAATTCTCCTCGCCCACGAGCTTCAGCCAAGCACCCGAGGGTGCCAGCTATCTGGTGCGCGCGAACCTGGCGCCGAGTGAGTTCGACCAACACTCCATGACCGTGACGCTTGCCCTTCGGCCCCTGCCGGAGAGGTTTCCTGGTGAGGTAACTGGTGACAGGCGGCCCCTGCGCCTCGGGGGCGTGGAGCCTGCTAAGGCCACGGTCCTCAGGCATGGGCTATACGAAGCACGTCTTGATCTGGCAGCCACCTATGACAATCCCTTCGACCCCGAACAGATTGCCGTCGATGCTCACTTCAAGGCGCCCTCTGGGCAGGAAATTATACTGCCCTGCTTCTATGCTATCGAATTCACCAGACAGGTGCGCGAGGACGTGGAGGAGTTGACGGCGGCCGATGAGGGCTCTTGGCGACTGCGCTTCACGCCGGAGGAAGTGGGCACGTACAGCTTCTACATTACGGCTCGTGACGCCAGCGGTGAGACTACCTGGCGTGGTGGTGAGCTGACAGTCACGGCCTCGGATCTGCCAGGCTTCGTACGAGTCAGCCCTGTCAATCGCCGCTACCTGGAGCTGTCCACTGGCCAATCGATCTTTCCCATCGGCCATAACCTACCAACCTATCACGTCGATAAGTTCCTAGCCGACCGCGAAATAGCCAAGATGCATGCGGGCGGGGAGAACTACAACCGCTGGTGGATGTACTCGAGGGAGCTGGGATTGGAGTGGGAGCATGCGCTGGGCTGGTATCGCCAGACATCGGCGTGGCGGATGGACTTCGTGCTGCGACTGGCCGAACAGTTCGACTTCCGGTACATGATCTGCTTTGACACGCACCAGGATTTCCGCGGCACGGAGAGCTGGGAGGGCTGGCCGAACAACCCGTACAATGCCGTGCTAGGTGGGCCCTGTCAGACACCCGCCGAGTTCTTCACGAACGCTGCGGCGAGAGCCCAGTACAAAAAGCGATTGCGCTACATTGTAGCGCGCTACGGCTGGAGCCCTCGCGTACTGTGCTGGGAATTCGGTAACGAGTTCGAGGGTTGGCCTGACACCCCCTCGGAGGTGCTGCTGGCGTGGCACCGCGAGATGTCCGACTATTTGCGCGAGCTTGACCCCTACCGGCATCTTATCACCACCAGCTTCTGGACGCCGGCCGGGCGTCCGGAGGTCTGGAACCTGCCGAACATCGATATAGTGCAAACGCATCACTATGCCAACGCGCCAGTGGACATGGCTCGACTGGTGGCCACTGACTGCCGCGAGAAATTGGCCAACTACGACAAGCCGCACATCTACGGCGAGATAGGCCTGGATTCGAGGCTGCGTCTAGAGCCGAAGGATCCGCAGGGGTACTACCTGCACGAGTGCATCTGGGCAGCACTGATGTCGGGCGCAGCTTCCAGCGCCATGTCTTGGTGGCACGAGTCCTACATCGACAAGCACAATCTGTACGGCATCTTCAAGGGTTTGGCGGAGTTCGTCCGTACGGTGCCTCTGTCCGGCACCCTCTGGACGCCTCTGCGGGTTGAGGCCGCGGAGTGGCTGGAGAAGCCGGAGTTGCGTCCCACAGACATCACGATCTCGCCCAGCTTCGGCTGGGGCAAGCCAGAGGTTACAACCTTCGAGGTATCCCCGGTCGGTGAAGTTAATGACCCGGCCCAAGTACCCCAATTGCTACACGGACAGGGCCATCGCGATCTGCAGACCCCCATCACCTTTGTGGTGACTTACCCTGAGGCTGGCAAGTTCGCCGTACATGTGGACACAGTATCGAAAAGCGGGCTGTTGAAGGTGTTCCTTGACGGAAAGCAAGTGGCCCAGTTCGACCTTCCCTGCGGCGAGAGTCTTGGGAAGACCAGCGTGTTCCGGGAGCAATGGAATCTGTGGGAGACGACTTACGATCAGGATTTCACGGTGGATGTCCCGGCCGGGCGGCATGAGATCCGCTTGGAGAACGAAGGCGGCGACTGGATCCGGGTCCAGAGCTACAAGTTCCTGGGGGCCAGGGACTACATGGTGCCGGACCATTTGGTGCTGGGCCTGGGCAGCCCACACCTCATCTTGTTGTGGGTGCGCAACAACGACTTCACCTGGTACAACGCCGTGGAGGGCAAG
The DNA here is from genome assembly GCA_029777735.1 of Armatimonadota bacterium. Lineage (GTDB taxonomy): Bacteria > Armatimonadota > Zipacnadia > Zipacnadales > FEN-943 > JAKORR01. The sequence continues at coordinate 7,388 of JAKORR010000724.1, forward strand.
GTCGCGCGGCGGCCGCCCTGTCGCCTGACCTTCTCGGGCGCGGCTCCGGGCGAGTACACTATCGAGACGTGGGATACGTGGGAAGGCAAGGTGGTCAGTACGTCACACATGACTGTCAAGGGAGGCGAGTTGGTCATCGACTTGCCTGCAATTGAGCGAGATGTGGCTCTCAAGCTGATCCGCAAGGAGGCCGAGGAGTGAAGGTCCTTCGCGAGGTCGGCGCCCGCGCGGTATTGGCCGGAGTAGGCCTGCCGCTGATATCGCTGATAGGATGGCTTGGGGGCTGGTGGTGGTATTTGATCGCCGCCGCCATAGTCATCCTCTGCCTTGGCGAGTTCTACTCGGGTTGTTTTGCCAAGGGCTTCCGGCCACCCTCGCTGCTGTGCTACACTTGGGCCTTGGTGATCCTCGTGGTGGCAAAACAGCCGCCCGAGCTTGCCTGGCCTCTGCTCGGACCAGTGCTGTTTGTGGCCACGGCTACCATTGCGCTGTGCTGTCTCCCATCTCCCCGCCAGGAGTACATTGGTACTGTGGCCTCGGCAGTCCTAGGCTTGTGCTACTTCGGGGTGGGTCTCAGCTTCCTGTACTTCCTGCGTAACCTCGACCTACCCCTGCGTC
>JAKORR010000725.1 GCA_029777735.1 Armatimonadota bacterium
CTGTTCTCTGGGTCTATCTTGCCTGGCCGGGGCTCCACGCGAACCTCCTCAAACAGACCGAGCTGGCGCAGACGCGTCACCTGGTCCCGGATAACGGTGTCGCGATAAAGCTGGCCCGGCTCTAGCTTGATCTGGCGGTCAACGACCCATTTGCGCGTGCGCGTAAGCCCCTCCGTCTCGTAGCTCTCGATGCGCATTTCGTTAATGATGAAAGTCAACACGCCGAACTTGTCCACCTCGGCGCTAGGCACGTTACACAGATAGCCCTTTCGCTGATAGGCGCCCAGGATTCGTGTGATGTCCTTGGCGATAATGTTCTCGTCCACGAGGTGGCCCACGCGTGTGAGGATGGCTTCGAGCAGCTCCTCGTCAGCCAGTACTGTGTTGCCAACGAAGGTAATCTTCTCGATGCGCTGACGCTCCACGACCTCGATCAGTACCTCGGCTCCCTCGTCCGTGATCTGGTGGCTGACCGTCACCCTGTCAAAGTAGCCCATTTTCATGACGGCCTGTCGGGCTTGCTCCTCTCTTTCGCTGGTGAGCTCGGCGCCTGGGGACAGAATCGTCTTCACTTGGTCCAGAATCGCGTCGGCTGAGATGGCCTGGTTGCCCGTGACGCGCACTGCCGCAATAAGAGGGGGACGTTCCCCTTCGACGGCCGGTTGGTCCTGGGCGAGAATCACGCCCGTGGAAAGGATAGTAGCTGTTAGGGCCGCAAGCAGCGGCCAGCCCCGGAGCCTAAGCAGCCTTGTCATACCCACTGTGTTCCTCCCGATCGGGAGTCAGGCCTCCCATCCGAGATACGGACCGAGCCGTTGGCGGAGCACAGAACGCGCACGGAAGAGCTTACTCTTTACGGCTTGGACCGAGCATCCCAGAATCCGGGCGATCTCGGTGTATGGCAAGCCCTCGATGTCACGCAGCACAATGATCTCCCGGTGTTCCGGCCGCATGGCCTTTAGCTCTCGCAGAAGCAGTTGTCCAAGCTCCTCGTTCTCCAGAACCTCGTCCGGTCCAAGGGCGTCGTCAGCGGGTTCTCGGGCAGCAAAGGAATTCTCCTCTTCGTTCACATCCGAGATCTGCATTCGATGCTCTCGTGCTCGGCGCTCGAGGTAGTTACGGGCCAAGTTTAGGGCTATTCGGTACAGCCAGGTGTACACCTGGCTGTCGCCGCGAAAACGCCCCCAGGCTTGATGGGCACGCACAAAGACGTCCTGAGTAAGATCGGCCGCTGCGTCGCGATCGGCGACAAGACGCAGCAGCAGGTTGTATACCCGCGCGTAGTTGCAGTCGATGACTGCGTTGAATTCGAGATTATCATCGGGTTCCGGCACCGCGTTGTCACGTCCGAACTCGCTACCCATAGCACCAGCGAGACTCTGCCGGAGTCCCGGTCGTTGCTGCTGAGATCAGAACACGCGCCGGTAGCCGACACTGAACCGCTTCTCTCCATCGTCACGGGTGTAGTAACTTACGACAGTGCCAGGTACCACCTCGTACGAGACAGAAAGCCACCACTGATTCTCTTTGGAGGCACCAAGGCCCTGCCGATAGGAAACCAGTAGGTTGCGGACGAGATACTTGCCCAGACACACCTCGACGGGCTGGTCAAGAGTGAAGTTTATGCTGAATTCGGCGAGACCAAGCAGCTCGCGCAGCTGAGCCTCAAGGGGCTCGAAAACCCCCACCCGGAGCCCTGCAGCAAGCAGCGACACGAAGCGCTCTGACACAGCTTCGTCCCCTGCTTGTCCGCCTGCCATCAAGCCGCCGAAGGGTCCAGCGCCAAGAATAGCATAGATCTGGTCCTCGGCCAAGGGCGGCTCGGATGTGGCAGAAACCTTGATTTCTCCCGGCAGTTCACCCGCGAAGTTCAGATAAAGATGAACCGGGCCGACAACCCACCCATCGATTTCCACCTCAGATACCAGGCGTTCGGCCTCTCCCAGCACCTTGGCACGCAGTTGCAGAGGTTTCGGCGGCGGAGCTACGCCTACCTCCGGCGACAGGTTGAAGTCTACGAAGAAGGACTTCACGGACAGGAACCCCCCCGGCACACTGGCCCGTCCCTGCTGCGCCAGAGCACGTCCTGCCACCCTTGGCTCCTGGGGGGTTCCCGTCACCTGCAAGGCATTCACGTCAGGCTGAAGCGGCATATTGATACCAGCGCCTCGGACGCGCACATCCTCGCCCACGCCGCAACGTATATCAAACCGAAAGGCCGGTACCTCGGCCGATGCTGCTCGCAATTGGGCTGGGGCTACCGCGCCGCTAGGGGTATAACCTACCAGAGCGTGAGCCAGGCTGAGTTCCCCCTTCACGATGGCCGACTGGCCGGCCTCGGGATTCTTCACCGTCACCCGGCCGTTTAGCAGGCCATTGAGCACATCTCCGTACTGCAGGCGGGCCCTGTCCAGCACAAGTGTAATGTCAAAGTCGTTTCGATCCAGCACGCGCCAGTCCAGGGAATTCAGCACAGCGCCGCCTTCTAGAATCGCCCGCCCGGAGCCAAGTTTTGCCTGGCCCTTGGCGAAGCTCAGACGCGCCTTCCCGGCCTCGGTCGTCTTCAGGCTGACGTCCAAGGCCACATTCTCCGCCGTGGTTCCCCCGACAAAGGTCACCTTTGGGCCCTCCACCCCGAAGTCCAGGTCCCAGGTGTTCTCAGTCAACCGGTCAAGGGTTGCGTACTTCAGCAGCACCGAGCCTTGGCCCGTGAGGTTGGCCTGGTCGTACTGCGCCTTCAGGTCTGCCAGCTGAATCACACTGCCTCCCGTTGGCGCCGGAGCCATGTCCACCTGCATCTCGATCCTCTCGATAGGCTTGGCCCAGTCAGCCATTTTCACCGCACCTTCGTTGATCTCCAGTGTACCGGCCAGCGTCGGCTGCATTAGCGTTCCGCCCAGTTGAACCGACGCGTCCAACTGCCCCGCAGTCTGTATCCCTTCCCAAGGGTTACGCGGCGAATCGGGGTTGTGGGAGGCGTAGTACTCTTGTGCAAAGATCCGCAGAGTCTCAAGGTCCGCATTGCCAAAGCTGGCCGCGAAGGCGATTGGTTCGTCCCGGGGTATCTTCGAGCCCGCCCAGGTGAAGGGCAGGTGCCCGTGACCAGTCATCTCGTGAGGTCCGCGTTTGACGATCAGGCTGTCCACGTCGATGCCGCCTTCGGCTACCCTTACGATGGGCGCCGAGACCAAGTCAAACTGCAACCCCTCCACGGTGACGTTTGTCATATCGAAACTGCCCTTGATGAAGGGGCTCTCGATAGGGCCGGTGATGATGGCTGTAAGCCCTAGCAGGCCAGCGGCAGACACCGCCCTCGGCGACCAAGCACTAAGAGCGTGTAGGTCCAAGTCCGACGCATCGGCGATCAAGTTCACCTGGTCACCCAGTATGGCCTCTCCCGTCACGATGACCAGGCCCTGACCATACTGCGCTTCCAGGTTGATGTCCTCCAAGCGCTTCTCGCTGGTGATATAGTGGCAGGCCACGTCCACCTGCGGCAATGGACGTCCATCCAGGTGGAGCTTTTCGCCTTGGAGGTTGACCCTTAGGTTCGGACTATCGACTGGCCCCTCAGCCGCCACCGTGCCCGACAGACCGCCGTCGGTGCGCAGGGCAAGACTAGCATACTGCCGCCCCGCCACCTCCGGGTTTTTCTCTCTCCTGGATGCGGCTA
>JAKORR010000726.1 GCA_029777735.1 Armatimonadota bacterium
GGCGCGACTCGCCCCCCGTTTCACCACGGCCCACCGCGATGGGCTTTGCCAGCGTTCCTCGGGGGTGCAGAGGGGCAGCTCGGCGTCGGGCAACAGTCGCGCGCTCACATGCTCGTGGATGCGGCGGCGGATAAAAAGGTCTACATCCTCGCTCGCCCACATGGGCACCGGCACGATGCGTACCGGCACGATGGGGTAGTTGTCGCCATCGCGCGCAAGTTGCGCCTTGCGTCGTGACCAGTCCTTGAGGATGGCGACAATCTGGATTTTGTGCACCGGGAATCCCAGGCGTCGGTAGAACTCGGCGTAGATGTTCAGCTGCGCCTCCCACTCGGGCTTGGGCTTGCCGTCGATGACCGACCAGGTGCTGGTGAACTTCCAGTCGGTGATGGTGCAGCAGCTAGGGTCCGAGGCGTCATAGTCATCGCATATGCCGCTGACCTCGTAGGCCCCGTACCGCTCGCGGAAGTACTGCTCCTTGAGCGAGTCGGCGCTGTCGGCGCGTTGGAGGACACCGTGAATCGCCGTTCCCATCAGCATCCAGATGCGGTTGGCCGCGTCGTCCACTATCTCGTCGTTGTAGCGCTCGGTGAGGGCGGCGATGCGCACCGGCGTGATGAGGCGCGTCACGCTCAGGCGGTTGCGCGGTCGGGGTCCAGGCCGGTCATCGAACGTGACAGCCCTGACCAGGGTCTCGGGGAGGCCGTAGACGTTGGTCACGCGCATGGGCCGTCTCCTTTCGGAGACGCGCATGGGCCGTCTCCTGTCGGCGTAGCGAGGCTCAGGCTGCCGCTTGCGTCCATGCGGACGCTGTTCAGGATGTGCCGCAGCATCCCTGACTTGGAGCGATACGTGCGGGCGGCATACTCCTCCAGCTTGCGGTTCTCCTCCGCCGTCATGTGAACGGTTACCGTGATGTGGGTTTGCTCGGGCATCGTTGTGTCTCCGTTCTCGTGGGGGGCCCCAACCTCGGCGGTTAGGGCCCCCGATGGGGTCTATCCCTCGCGGCTCAGGTCATACGCCAGGTCGGCGTAGGCGTAGAACTCCTCCGCGTGGTAGTCGCGCTCGCGGTCCGGGTCATAGAACCTTTGCCACACCGGATAGCAGCTTAGACAGATGGGGTCCTGGCCGGGCCAGTTGTCCATCGGCAGGTAGGCGCAAGGGCGCTCCTGGCTACATAGGTAGCAGGTGTCGGTGGGCATGGCCTCGTCACGGGCCTGTTCCCACTCCTCGGGAAGCTCGCCCTCGCCCCCACAGAGGGGGCAGGGCGTCCACTCGGCGGGTTGCTCCAATGTGGCGGGTACCTCGACCTCACCCTCGCCGTGGCAACGGGTGCAGAGGATGGTGCTCATGATGTAGCCTCCACGTAGGCGTCCAGCATTTCCTTGGCCTCGACGGCCGTACCGGCAAACTCGTTCAGGGCGTCCACGCCCAGGCGCTCCAAGACCTCGGCTATCTCGATGCCGTAGGCTTCGGCGGCTTTCGTCAGGAACTCGGCCTGTTTCTCCAGGCTATACTCGGCCAGGGGCAGGGGCTTTTTGCCGTTACGTCGGGTGGCGTGTCGCTGCTCAGCCTCCTGCTGCCTGGCCTTGGCCTCCTCAGCGGCGGCTCGCTCGGCAGCGCGGCCTTATACGCTCGGTGTTCCGGCGTGTTGTTCAGCGCCGCCTCAGCCTTCGCCTCAGCTTCGAGCAACGCCTCAGCTTCCTGGCGCAGGCGGGCGACCTTGTGTATGGCCCTCTGTAGCTCGTTCATCGTGTTCCTCCTTGCGTATTGTGTCTGATGCTAGGCGGCGAGTTGGAGCGTGACGGTAAACTCCAAGTCCACACCCTCCATGATGGCGCGGAATAGGACGCTCGCCTTGACCAGCGGCATAGTATTCTTGGAGTCGATGATACGGCGCCCGATGTTCTGTCGGCGCCCATCAACCAGCCAGTGGATCGTGCGGCACATAAAGTCGCGGTCGTTATAGTCGACGCCGCAGTAGCGCATGAGCCCCTTGGTCGTTTCCACCGTGCTCAGCGGGCTCAGCCGCTTCGCAGCCATCGTTTCGAGATAGCTGTGCCCGCAGACATCCTTAATGAGTGCAATGGCGTTAGCATAGTTGTCGGGCGCTTCCCCACCGCGCAAGCACCGCTCAAGCCACTCGTTGCCAGTTACCGGATTGCGTACGCCCTGCTCATTGATAGCCTGGAACAGCTTGCCCTCCGAAAGCGCGCGATGCTTGGTAGGGTAAAGCACTGATACCGTCTTACATCCCATCTGCCGCAGTGCTTCCAGTCGCCGGTGGCCGTCGATCACTACATAGTCTCGCGTGACAAGCACCGGCTGTAGCAAGCCGCATTCATCGATCCGATCGGCCAGCCTTTTGAGACGCTTCTTTTCCGTGCGGCTCGGAGGGTTGAGCGGCGACGGCTTGACGGTGTCAATCGGCACGATCCGCGTCTCGTACTCCCAAAAAAACACGCTGTCACTCATCGTTTCCCCCTTGCGATGGGTGAGGGGGTAGGACGCCCTACCCCTCCAGCTTGCCGGCAGACTAGGCGGCTTCGGATTCGGTCTCGGGCCCCTCAGGCTGCGCGGCCTTCCACTCGACGTATTCGTCAATGAGATCCTTGGCAACGTCCTCATCGTGCTCAAAGTCGGCGTACTTGCCAACGCTCATCGCCGTCAACATTTCCTGCTCAGACAGCCCCTGCTCCTCGGCGTACGTGCGGAGCTTGGTGTAGGCGCCGATCGCATCCAGCGCGTCCGTCATGGTGCCATCAAAGGCGCTCACTTTATCCACGCCCAGGGCCGCCGTGATCCACGAGGGGTCTTTGACGCCCATCGCTTTGAGCTCGGCGGCAAACGCCTTCTTTTTCGCAGGATCGTTCACCCAGTCATAGTCCGCGTCTGTCTCGGGCGCCGCCTCAGCCTCGGGCGCAGGCTCCTCTTCCCACGGCACATCGTCGTCAATGACCTCGCCGGTCACCGAGTCTATGATCA
>JAKORR010000727.1 GCA_029777735.1 Armatimonadota bacterium
AGCATGACAGTCTCGTTCACCAGCGATGCAGCCAGCCGCAGGTTCTGGGTGCGATTGCGGTCACTGGAGTTGAAGGACGTACTGTATCTGGCGAGTACGGTGTCGAAACCCTTTAGCTGGGCGGCGCGGATCGCCGGTGCGGTGGTCCGGACGACAAGTTTGGCCTCACTGGCTTCCGGCTCGGCAAGGACCTTCCGCAAGGTCGCCACACTGTCCTGTACGTCTACCACCACACCTGGCGTTTCGGGTATGACCTCCACCTTCTCGCCACGCACACGGACTCGCGCGTCCCGCGGCGGGCGGTTGGCCTTTTTAGCGATCTGTTCGACCGCGGCCTTAAGGCGCTGTGCGTCAATGACCGTAGCAACACGAATCTGTACGGGGTCACCGTTACCTCGCAGGCCATGCCAGAGGAGCTGCCACAGGGTGCCGGTGCGGCCAACCTTCACTGCCTCTGCTACTGCCCCATCGATGTCGAGCCTGACGCCGAGGTCGTCGCGAGTCACCGATGAGGCGCCGCCGTGGTATTTGAGCAGGATGAGGGGAGGCAGACCTGCAACCCACTCACGACGAATACGGTCGACGGCCTCCGAGGGACGAAGCCCGGAGACGTTTACACCTTGGACAAACACGTTCTCCGCAATAACATCACTGCTAATGAACTGGTGAGTCTTCCAGGCGGCCACGCAGAGGACAAGAACCACCACGATCACCAGCGCCAGGAGGCAATACACTGCGATGGTGCCTATTCGCCGTTTCTGCGTTGTTGCCATCTTTGAACTGCAACCTCTGCAGCCAGTCGTTCAGCACGGGTGTCCAGCTCAGCCAGTCTAGCGTCAAGATGAGGCGGAGGACAGGTTGGTTCCGGGGAGCCGCTGGCAGCCTCAGGCGCAAGTTCCGGCGGGTAGGAACGTGCCAGTTCGTCTCGTGCCTCGGCCAAGGCCCGCCGGGTGTCTGCCAACTCGCTCTCGAGTTTCTGAACCCTTAGCACCAAGCACTCCAGCGCTGGGTCAGTTACGCGGGGCAAGCGGTCGTGGCGAAAGTCGTAGACACGCTTGCCTTCGCGCTTGACTACATAGGCCTTGGGACCAACCACGGTGCAGTTGGGAGGAACCGACTCGAGGACGACGGCGCCAGCGCCAATGACGGAACCGCGCCCGATTGTGAAGCTCCCAAGGATCTGGGCGTGGGCACCGATGAGGACGTCATCCTCAATGGTTGGGTGGCGCTTGCCACGCTCCTTGCCGGTGCCGCCAAGGGTGACGCCCTGGAAAAGTGTCACGTTGTCCCCCACCTCAGCCGTTTCCCCAATGACGGTGCCTGTGCCATGGTCGATGAAGAAACCCTTGCCGATTTTGGCGCCAGGGTGAATTTCGATGCCGGTCCATATTTTGGACAACTGGGATCCCAAGCGCGCGAGCAGTTTAAACCCATGCAACCACAGCCAGTGGTTGATGCGGTGCGCGATTATGGCGTGCAGACCCGAGTAGCAAAGTACTATCTCGAGATAGGTGCGGGCCGCCGGATCACGTTCCTTAGCGGCCTTGATATCGTCGATGATCGCTTTGAGCATCATTGCTCACTCCGAAGAGCCTCGGGGCCTTGTCCATCGAGAACGCATGAGATACAACTCCTGCCCTGAGATCCTGTTGGTAACCAGGTTACCCATATCTGTCCCTTAACACAACAACTAAAATACTCAGACACAGTAAACACCCTATGTGTGCTCCAGCTGCTTAGAGGGCAGTTCGTGCCAAACGTTGCGGGCACAGCAAACCCTCTATTCCGACGGAAGGAATATCTCCGTGCCGCAGTAGGAACAATGGATGACACCCTTGCCTGCGAGCTCGAGCTGGCCGCTGCAGTTGGGGCACTGATTCTTCTCCACCATGGCCTGAGCATCCACCGAGTAGAGCTTGAGTAGAGCTTTTGGTCCTTCCAGTTAATGTAGTCGCTGAGCAGATTCTTACCACTATCCTATACACATACACATAGTGGCCTGCAAGGCATCTAGGTTACAGCGCAGCTCCACTGCCAACTGGGACAGGGAGAGTTGTCCACGAGCCTCAAGTCACTCCAGAATCGCACGTTCGAAGGTCAGATCGGCCTTTCGCGAGCGATCCGCAGTCCTCTCCACAGCAGTATCGCACCGCCCACGAGAAGAACCAGCGCCGGCGTGAAGGCCAAGAGACCCACGCCCAGCGCAGTAGCCGCACCGTCAATCTTTCCCTCGGCCTGTCCGACAAAGCCGCCGACGGCCACCAGCCATAGGCCCAACACGACAAGACCGATGGCACCACATCAGCGGCTTGTCGCTCAAAGCATTTCCCCCTCTCGCGAGCAGAAAACATCGCACGTCACGGTCCCCTCCGGGTCTCCGCACACGTGCGCATAGTTCAAACAGGCTCTACTGCCCTGGACTTTGGCAACGAGAGCAGAGCACTATTTGTGGCAAGGCCTGCCTTGTCTTGCGTCGGTCTGTGAAGCATTATACCACGTAGCGAACCTCCCTACCGCGTGTCGAAACCTTTCTAAGGACGCGCGGGAGAGGTTTGTCGTTCAGAGTATAACAGGAGAGAGCCGCGTTGGGGCGCACAACTTTTGTGGACGAAGCTGAACTTGAGATCATCGCCGGCAAGGGCGGTGACGGGTGCGTGTCCTTTCGCAGGGAGAAGTATGTGCCCAAGGGTGGACCAGACGGAGGCCGAGGGGGTGACGGCGGCAGTGTGTACTTCGTGGCTGATCCCCACCTGCACACGCTGCTTGACTTTCAGTACCGACACCGGTTCCAGGCGGGCGCGGGCGTGAAAGGCGGAACGGCTGACCGCACAGGCGCGCGAGGCGAGGACTGCAGCATACCTGTACCCCTCGGCACCCAAGTCTACGACGCGGATACGGGGGAGTTACTAGCGGATCTGGTGGCCCCTGGGCAGCGTCTGTTGGCAGCACGCGGCGGCACGGGAGGCAAAGGAAACATCTCCTTTGCCACAGCAACGAGACAGGCTCCCAGGTACGCCGAGCTGGGGCTACCGGGTGAGAGGCGACGCGTGCGTCTTGTGCTGAAGCTGCTGGCTGACGTGGGGCTGATCGGCTTGCCCAACGCCGGCAAGTCGACGCTGATAAGCCGCGTGAGCGCCGCTCGGCCGAAGATCGCCGCCTATCCGTTCACGACTCTGGAGCCGAATCTGGGGAGCGTGAAGGCAGGCGAGCGCAGTTTCGTACTGGCGGATCTGCCGGGGCTAATCGAAGGCGCACATGAGGGGGTGGGGCTAGGCCACCAGTTCCTCCGCCACATCGAGCGTACGCGCGTGTTGATTCACCTGCTGGATGCCGGAGCGCCCGGGCGCGATCTGCTGGAAGACTTAGATGTAGTCAACCGCGAGCTGAAGTTCTACCGGGACGACCTGATAGAGCTGCCGCAGCTCGTGGCGGTGAACAAGATTGACCTCACGGGGGCACGAGAGAAGGCCGAAGAGGCGGCGGAGGCTCTGCGCGGGCGTGGCCTGGAGGTTCATCTGGTCTCGGCGGCCACGGGAGAGGGGCTGGAGGGATTGATGCGCCGGTGTCTGCAATTGCTCGATCAGTTTCTGTTGCCGATTACGGCTGAGGATGTGCCAATGCTTCTGGAGGTCCCCCCACCGCCGGAGGTACCCCTGTCCGTCGAAAAGATCGCCGAGGACGAGTTTGTGGTGCGAGGCACACGCGTGGAGCGGGAGGTAGCCAAGACAAACCTGGGCTCTCGCGAGGCGCTGCTGTGGCTGCACGAAAGGCTCACACAACTCCGCGTGATTGCTGCTCTAGAGGCCGCGGGCGCGCGAGAGGGCGACACAGTTCACATCGGCGACACGGAGCTAGAGTACGTCCCTTGACGCGGCTGCAACCGGCGAGCGCGTAATAGGGTGGTGAGCAAGCGATACCAGCACATAAGTACAGTCATCGTCCACTCCGTGAGGACCGCCACGATGCGGGGCAGTTCAGTCTTCAGGTGGGGCTGAGAGAGAGGCGCCCAGGAGCCACTCGACGCCCATAGCGGCCAGGAGCAGCAGCACGGCGAGGGGCGTGAGGTCGCTAGTGCGGACCGGCGGAAGACTTTCTTGTAGGGACTCTGCGGCGACCACCTCGGTACGCAGCCCCCATAGTCGACGCACCTGCTCACCTGACAGCCTCTCGGCGCCCATCTCCGCAGGCGGCGGGTTAGCCGCGGCAGTCCCGCCCTGAGCGACGGCGACCAACTCCGGCTCGGTCGGGACAGACCCTCCCAGCGTTAGTTTCCAGGCGTTAGCTCCGACAGGCAACTGCTCGGGGTGTGGCGTGGCTGGGCCAACCAGTCGCGGCAGCAGAGCATGCAGAAGCGCTGGGAAGGCGCCACCGGTCACGAGGTCAGTGGAGGCGGGCTCGGGCGCGAAGCCGAAGCAGAGCGCCAAGCCACGAAGGCTCTCGGCCAACACCATGGCTGGTCTGCCGTCGCTGAACCGGGCGAGGGTCTTCCAGGCACCGGTGGCTCTAAGCGGTACGGGCTGGAGTACCCGCGTATCTTCGAGCGCCGCGCCCAGATCGGCCAGCAGGGGCAGCGCCAAGGGCGGTGCGTCGACCACTCTGGTCAGGCGCTCGGCGGTCTCCTGCGTCAGACGACGGGGCGAGTCGGCGTGTAGCTCCGCCAGTGTCCGGCCCAGCAGGGGCGCGAACCAGGACCCCAGGTCGCCTTCCCCTGCCGCGAACAGTACGACGCAAGTTCCCGGCGCGGTCTCTCCAGGCACTGACATACCATCGGCGGGAACAGCCACAACAAGCTGCGCATCCCGCGGGTTTGTGACCAGACTAAAGGGACGCTCCAAGCCCAGGGGGTCCAGAGCGGCTGCCAGGTAGCTGCGGGCCGGCTCGCGCGCCAGCAGCAGCACAGGCACGGAGGTGCGTACGTGAGCGGCAAGACGCCAACTCGTGTCCCTGCCCGTACTGACCTTCACCTCGCGTTCGCCCGGCGGCAGCTTGCCCAGGCTCACAGACACCATGCGCTGGCCGTCGGCGAGCTCAGTGCTGCCCACTAGACCCAGACCGGCTTCTGCCCGCACGACGCTTTTGCCTCGGCCAGCGACGTATAAGTCCAGACGGGCTGGGGCACCCGCAGGTGGGTCAGGTGGGACCAGACTCGCAGTGTACACCGAGCGCCCCAGCTGGTCCGTGCCTCTACAGTCGACGATAGTGACGTCCGCGGGCAGCTGCGAAGGCGGCCACCGGCGCGGGAGCAGGGACGAGGCGTCGAGGTCGGTCAGTACCACAAGATGGGCCTGAGCGTCGTCGGCCGAGAGGTCCGCGGCCGCCTGTCGCGCCCGCTCGGCAAGCGCGCCCTGACCCCAGCCAGGCCCGCTGGCGGCAAGGAGATTCGCTGGAGCCAGATCTACGCTTGTGAGAGTCGGCTCGGTGAGTAGGGCCGCGCGGGCGGCGTGATCGTCGGCGCGTAGCCTTTCGGCGATCTGCACAACGACCTGCCAGGCCGCGGGATCGCGGTTGAGGCTGGCTGACGTGTCAACGATGAGCACCTGCGACGGTCGGTGGGCCAACAGGGGCAGTGCCAGCCTCAGGCGCGGCGCCGTACAGCTCGCGGCCAGGAGCAATATGGTGAGGACACGGAGGGCTAGTAGCAGCAGGTGACTGAAACGCAGGGACCTGCGCCGGGCTTCCATCTGGCGCAGTAGATAGGCCCCAGGGAAGACGAGCGAGCGTGGCCGCGCCCGCGCCAGGAGATGCAGAAGCACGGGTATCGCAGCGCCCAGGGAAAGCCACAAGGCCGTAGGGTGAAGCAAGTACATGCCGTATAGGTCCTCAGGACCGGCCGACTCTCGCCATTACCGATGCGACGCGCGACTTCAACTCGGCGCCGATGGCGTCACGAATCTCTTCCGTCTTGCCCTCCCAGCGCATGGCGATCTCAGCGGCAGTGTTGGAGGCACGGACCAGCGCCCAGCCTTCTGGCCGCTCGACACGCACGCCGTCGATGGTGATGACCTCAAACTCGCGTGCGTACTCAGCCTTCAGCTCTTCCACAACGTGAAATTTTAGACTGTCGTCGCACTCCAGGCGTTCCTCGTCGGCGGTGAAGTACGTAGGCGCTGAGGCCACGATGTCGCCAATCGTCTCGTTTGTGCCACTGAGCACCTGGCAAAGCAGAGCAGCCGAGAAGGTAGCGTCGTCGAACTTGATGTCGGGGTTGCGGTGAAAGTAGTGTCCGGTGGTTTCGAAGCCGAGGAGGGCATCCGTCTCGGCCATTCGCTTAAGAATGAAGGGATAGCCACAGGCAGCCATCTCTAGCTTGCCGCCGCGGGCCTGCACGTACTCAATTGCTGAGCGCGTGCAGCGCACGTCGGCGACGAAGGTCGCTGGGCCGTTGGCCAAGGCATGACGGCACAGAGGAATGACGGCGCGGTCGCAGGTGATCTCCCGGCCCTGCGCGTCGACCACGGCCAGGCGATCACCGTCGGCGTCGATGGCC
>JAKORR010000728.1 GCA_029777735.1 Armatimonadota bacterium
ACGGTCGCAAGCTGGGTGTAGAGAAGCCAATGGGCGAGGGCCGAGTGAACTTTCCAGTGCTCGTGCCGAAACTCAAGTCGCTGGGCTACCGCGGACACTTGACCATCGAGCGCGAAATCAGCGGCCCGAAGCAAGTCGAGGACATTCAGCGGGCCATGGCGATCCTTGAGCCGCTGAGGTAGCCGCGGGAAGTGCACGCTTGGGCCCTAAGTTCCTGCCGACAGCGCGGCACAGAACGTGCTACAGCTGCCCGGCGGAGGGCAGGCACCATGCGAGAAGCTTGGCCCCGAGGATGTGGGGACCGCGCGGGGGCAGGCGCAAACAGGCAGTATTCGTCGCGTGGTTGCGGCGGGTCCTCGGGTCTGGTACCAGTCCGTCCTTATGCCCCTGAGGGTTGAGGCCGAGCCGAGGAATCTATCTAGAGAGGCGTGAACCCATGATCCACAGAGCACAGCGGCAGGGCTTTACTCTTATCGAGCTTTTGTGGTAATCGCCATCATAGCGATCCTAGCAGCGATTCTTTTTCCCGTCTTTGCTAGGGTTCGCGAGAAGGTGCGCCAGGCAAGTTGTCTGGCGAACGTCAAGCAGTTCGCGCTCGCGATTCTAATGTACGCACAGGACTACGATGAGACGCTGCCCATGAGCACCAGTCTGTGCGTTGATGGCGTGCGGACGATTGCCGACTTCGCGCAACCCTACTGCAAGAACTCCCAGATCTTGTATTGTCCCACGGACAGAACGGGAGCGGTCGAGATCGCGAACATTCTTGCGGTAGTTGGGCTACCCATGGCGCCAGGGGCTGTGCAGCGAATGAGCTACACGGCGAACCCGCTCCTCCTTGCCTCGAAGGTCGACAATCCGGGCTGGCCTGTGTTCGCACTGGCGGAGGTGGCATACCCGGCCGAGTGCCCGATGACCTTCGACGGCATCTGGAATACCACAACGCTCCAGACCTATCTTGGGTCGCTGCCGGCCTATCGCCACAACGACGGGGCAAACGTAGGTTTTGTAGACGGCCACGGCAAGTGGGTGGGCAAGGACAACCACCCTGTATCCTGGTTCTACCGCGACCCGCGGACCTAGCGGGTGGGTTGGGCGCGTGGCAGAGGCAGGAGGACGATTGCCCCGCCCAAGCTGACCGATGTGCCTTGAGTGAGCGAGAGGGATGAACCCCGCGGCAGATCGACCGTCAGGGGGGCCTTTTGCGCGGGGACCGACGACCCTGCGGCGTGCAATGCATTGCCCCGGAGGCAGGCTCGCGCCCTCAGGTGCTTACATACCCGCCTGCGCCAGGCCCGCGGCCTTCGTCGCTAGACCTATCATGCCCGAGAGGGTTCTGTCAGACGGGTAGAGCTGCGACGCCTCCACGAGGAACAGCCCCGCCGCAGGTCCCGCCAGCGGGGGTACTCGCTTCGCGAAGCCGGTGGTACAGATTGGTTGAGCGTGGGTGTCGCGCGTAATCACTTTGCCCACGACGAGGTTCGGGAATCCCGGCCACAGAATCGAGAGGTTCTCGTTGAAGTACCAGGCCCACTCCTCATCGCTCCACAGCCACCGCGGATCGTCCTGGGCCACGTACATCGGTACGTACAGGATTTCGCTATCCCATCTCCCATTCTGGTTTAGGTTGCTGTACTCCACCAAGCCGTTCACCTGAACCCGGCGATCGTTGATGTTCACCCAAAAGTAGGGAGTCAGGTGTTCCTTCAGGCGGAACAGACAGCACACGACGCCCAAGGTCGGCACCTCGTCCAGCGTGCGGCTCCAATCCGGCAGGGCCTCAGCCGATAGGCGCGCCGCCACTGGCAGGGGCACGGCAAGGATCGCCGCGTCGGCCTCCAGCTCACCCTCAGCCGTCTCCACAGCCTTCACGCGCCCCGTCGAAGCGCGAAGGGCTGTCGCGGGGCAGCCTACCGTGATACAGGCACCCGCGGCCTGCGCACGGGTGGCGAGGGCGTCCAGCAGCGTGGCCGCCCCTCCATCAAAGTAGCCCATGCGGTCAGGGCGCAAGAGGCTGCTGCGCGACGTGCCAACTCGCCAGAGGCGGTGCCACATCCACGCGGCCGACACGCCGTCGTGATACGCACCGAAGTTGCCCTCCAACAGCGACTGCCAGAGGAGCTCGTACACCTGTGGGCCGGCGGTCCGCAGTAACCAGTCCTTTGCCGTAATCCTGTCCAGCGGCAGCCAGTCGCGCAGTTGGTGTGCCCTGACCGCCTGCAGGCCCATCCGCAAACGGTTGGCGAGGGAGAGGGGCCTGTATCGCAGCACGTCCAGAGCTGTGGAAAAGGGATACAGCGTTCCCTGATGCCAGTGCGCCACAGGAGCCGGCGCCCAGTGGAGGCGTTCGGAGAGGCCCAGGTCCTCTGCCAGCGCCACCAGCTCGTGGTCAGACTCGCAGACGAAGTGGTAGTACCGCTCGATGCGTGAGGATCCCATCGACAGGGACCGAGCCAGCCCCCCCAGCTCCTCGCGGGCTTCAACCAGATGCACCTGCCAGCCCGCCTGCGAGAGCCTGTAGGCAGCGGTCAGGCCCGACACGCCGCCGCCGACAACCACGGCGCGCGGGCTCACGGCGCCTTCCCTGCCCCAAGACGCTTGCTCAGGTCGAAGATGAGGAAGCCCTTCTCATTGCTGATTGTGGCGAAGTGTTCGCGTAGATAGCGACGAATCTCGGGGTGAGCCTCATTGGGCGGCGCCTTGAAGTACACGGCCCAGCGAGCGCCACGCTCTATCCGGTCCTCGATGTACCGCGGCCCAGGCACGTCCGCGGGCGACTTGACCCAAGCGGGAGGCTTGCCCATGGCCTCCCGGCCCACCCAACCAGGCCGGCGGAAGTAGTACAGACACCCATAGCCCGGCGGCATGATCACGACGGGCTTGTTGCGGGCCGGATCAAGGGCATCCAGGGCCGCTGCGGCCTCCAAGATCGGCCTATACTCCTTGTAGAGGGGCTGCGCTCCCCACACGGCCAGGATCAGGAAAACAGCGATCAATGCACTATTGGCGAGTCGCAAGTGCCTTACCCGCGCGAGACACGTCCAGCCCAGGCCGATCAGGCCTGCGGCCGCCGGAAGGACCGGGAGCTGGTAATAGTTTTGTCGTAGATTTCCTCCGGAGATGACGATCATGTATAAAACTGTCGCGAGGAACCACCAGTGGAAAAGCCCCAGGCGGATAGGGCCGCCCCGGCGGTACAGCAGCCCGACGACCAGCAGCACCACTCCGACGGCCGTGAGGTGATCCTTGACGAAGCGGTCTATCATCAAGGAATAACCCGCTGGACGCAAGAAGTGAGAGGGGGAGAACCACATTTGCCCGCCGAAGCCGACTCCTACGGTGAAGTACTCCCGGCCGATATGTTGGTGAGCGTGCCAGTAGTAGGCCAGCGCGGGCAGCAAGGCGAGGATTGCCAGGGCCCAGAGCTCGGCCCTAGCGAAGAGCCTCCAGCCATAGCGACGGTGGGCAAGATATACTAGGGGAATTGCCAGATGCACCGTGGGCAGCTTGACAAGGAAAGCCAAGGCGCCCGTCAGCAGCGCCCCCAGCCAATAGCTTGGACGCAGCGTGGTCATGTACCGGCTGAACAGGTATAGTACGGCGATGGACAGGCACAGCATGGCCGGCTCGGACATGAGCACGCGGCTGAAGTAAACGCTTGACGGCGCGAAGGCATAAAACAGCAGTGCGTAGGTCGCGGGACGCAAGCCTAGGTGGCGCCGGGCCAACAGATACAGCAGTACAAGACCCACCATGCTGAAGGTGATCGCCACGACGCGCCCCACCCACTCGTGAACGCCAAAGAGCGGGTAGAGCAGGGCAGTGAGCCAGGTGACGAGCTGGAATTCAATCTCGATATAACCGGGTCGGTCAGCGCTGTAGTCGGTCTCGGGCCAGAGGATGTTGTACCCATGCTGGTAGAAGTTGAGGGCGATGGGAGCGATCTGGAGCTGTTTGATCCAGTGGGCTGAGATATAGGGCCGCGTCAGGCCAATGAGTCTGACACCTAGGGCCAGTGCCAGAATCAGGACGAATTCCTGACGGTGGCTGAGGCGTCGGATTATCGCCCCTGGTCGGGCTGGCGACACAGGCCCATCTCCTCGGTAAAGCGACGTCGAGCGGGACCCCATCGACTAGCCCAACCCAAGTTCAGGACCAGAAAGAAGGCTTCCAGGACTATGCGCCGGGAGAGTTTCGACTTGCCTCGGGTCCGGTCGTTGAAGACAATCGGCACCTCAACGATCTTGCCGCCGGCCACCCAGCACCGGAAGATTGTCTCCATGAGGAAACCATAGCCTTCCGCCTGGGTGTTCCAGAGGGCTATCCGGTCTAGGATCTCGCGGCGATAGGCCCTAAAGCCCCCAGTGGGATCGCGGACCGGCATCCCGGTCATCAAACGAGCAAAGGCCCCGCCAAGCCGGCTCAGGACGACCCTGTGCCAAGGCCAGTTGCGCACCCTTCCTCCGGGCACATAGCGGGAACCCACGACCACGTCCGCACCGCCGATGGCCGAGAGCAGGGACGGTATGGTGGCCGGGTCGTGGGAATGGTCGGCGTCCATGCTCAGGAGTACCGGAATCCCCAGTCGGTAGCCGTAGGCCAAGCCCAGCCGCACCGCCGACGCATAGCCCAACTTGGCCTGCCTGTGGATGACCAGCACTCGTCCTGGGTGATTCGCCGCGTACCGATCCGCAAGGTCGCCCGTGCCGTCAGGCGAGTCGTCATCCACCACGATCACGCCCAGTGGCAGGTCGAGCGAGAGGATTCGGTCGAGGAGGAGCGGGAGGTTCTCGGCTTCATTGTAGGTGGCAATGGTAACGACGGCCGTCAGCCCTGGGCCGAGTTGGCCGACGATCGCTCCCTCCTCGTGCATTTGCGGGGGTGTCGCGGGCACCAGGGTTCTCCCGGGAATAGTTCGGGTCTCTAGCGAGGCACTATAGACTCGGTCCAGGCCTATAGTCAACGCACGAACAGCACGGGCCTGGCTCCAGGGGACGCGACGCCGATCTGCCTGGGCGCACACGGTGACGCCTGGAAGCGAGAGTAGTCCCGCGTAAGGCCTTATATGTCACTGCCCTAAAGCCGCCTTGCAATAGAGCCGTCGGTACAGGTTTGTCCAGTACGACGGAGTTGGCGAGACTGAAGGAGAACCGGTCCTCTTCCACGAAGCTTCCTCCGCCAACCGAGCAGCGTCGACAGGAGGGTTAGCCTTGTCGCTAGTCACTGTAGACCTCGCGCAGGACGAGTTGAAACAGTTGAGAGAAGAAGGAAAGGAGACGGGAGCGCTGGAGGCGCTGCTGGCTGCAGCGCAGGCACCTGGAGCAGATGTGGCCGCGGCTCTGGAGAGATTCTTTGAGGCTGCGGCGGCCGCGCCAAGCCGGCACGATTGGCCCTATGATGAGCCCTCGGCCCTTGATGAGATCCGCAGGGCCCGGCCCGAAGGGCCGCGCCGACTCGGGGTTCCCGATCCCACGGATCTGGAGGATCGCATACTGGGGGCCTGGCTGGGGCGCTGTGTCGGGTGTATGTTGGGCAAGCCCGTCGAGGGGCGCACGCGCGAGCAGATCGAGAAGCTACTGCGCGCCGCGGAAGCCTGGGAACTGGACGACTACTTCCCGCCAGTGGCCGAACCGCCCGAGGGAGTGCCCTACCCCGCCCTGGACAGCAACGTGCTGAGAGGCAACATCACGCGAAGCGTCCGCGACGACGACACCGACTACACACTTTTGGGACTACACATCCTGGAGGAGAACGGTCCGGACTTCGGGCCGCGCCATGTGGCGCTACAATGGCTGAACCACTTCCCGTATTACCGCGTCTACACGGCCGAACGGGCGGCGTACCGGAACCTCGTAATGGAGATAGGGCCGCCAGCGTCGGCCACATACCTGAACCCGTACCGGGAGTGGATAGGCGCTCAGATTCGCGCCGACAGCTGGGGCTACGCGACGCCAGGGTGGTCCGAGAAGGCAGCTGAGCTGGCATGGCGCGACGCTTCGATAAGCCATACGGGGAATGGTATCTACGGGGAGATGTACTTTGCGGCGCTTATTGCGGCGGCTCTGGTCACAGACAGCCTGGAGAAAGCCCTGGCCGCAGCCACGGCCGAGATCCCGCTCCGCTGTCGGCTGCGTGAGGCTGTTGACGACTGCGTGCTCTGGTGCGTCGAGGACCACGACTGGCAGCAGACCTGGGAGCGCATCAACGCCAAGTACGGCCACTACCACCCGGTCCATACGATCAACAACGCGACCCTGGTCCTTATGGGCCTGCTCCACGGTGGCGGCGACTTCGGGCGTGCCGTGAGCATAGCCGTCATGGGCGGCTGGGACACGGACTGCAACGGTGCCACGGCAGGCTCAGTGATGGGGGCGTTGCTTGGCGCCTCAGCCCTGCCTAGACAATGGGTCGCGCCGCTGCAGGATACGCTGGAGAGCGCGCTCGAAGGCATGAATATCAATAGCATCTCGGATCTGGCCCGACGCACTCTCGCCGTGGCCCAGAGAGTTGGATAGCGCAGGCACGCCAGGCCGTCAGTCGGTCTCAAGCTCTGTAGCTTTACGCTGGTTGCTAGGGGGCTGATTGCGCGATGAGACGAAAAGCGTTGTCGCTACTGGTGCTCGCCCTGGCAGTCGTAGCGGGCTGCACAAGGACGCCGGAGGCGCCGACGAGTAGTCAGTTGTCCTCTAGCTCGATGCGTGCTTCGTCTAACCCGGAACCAGGCGCTGTACAAGATACTGCGTCGGCCGGCGGGACGACTGCTGCCAGCACAGCAGCCACAGGAGCCTTCGACCCAGCCGAACTAGCCACCGACGGCTACAAATGCACCTTCTCACAGTCGGCTGACCTCGACAGGGACGGGGTCAAGGAGTACATCCTGGGGTATCAGTTTGAGGCTGCGGACGACCTGGGCGAGCCCAAGGAAGTGGCCTACGTCACCCTCGCTAAGAAGAGAGGCAGCCAGTGGAGCGAGTGGTTCAGCATCCCAGGTCCGGCCGGTGAGAAGTACTGTGACAAGAATAGCCTGGTGGCCGCAGCTGACCTCAACAAGGATGGTGTGGTGGAGTTGGTGTTGCGATTCTATGACTTCGGCGTGTCGAGCCGCCCGGAAAATCTGTATGTATGGCAAGTCAAGAAAGAGGGCCTCGAGTCAGTAGCGGACCAAGAGCCTATCGAGTTGAGCAGCGACGACGCCCTTGGCGCCGAGGACACGGACTTGGCCTATCCGGGCAAGGAGCTGCTGGTTGTGGTCGCGCAGATGGGCGGCGAAGTCCACTCCGCTCCGCACAAGTACAAGGTGTTCACTTATGGTTGGACCAAGGGCAAGTACTGGAAGGTGGCTTCCTTCACATTCAACATCAAGTTCACGAGCGCAGAGAAAGCGCTCTATGCCTACACGCACGGGACGGACTATTAACGGCTCCGGCAGTTGAGGGCTGGAGAGACGCCAAGGAGGTCCGGCGGATGACGCCACGTGAGCGATTTCTGGGGACGTTGCTGTATCGTCCCGTCGACCGGCCCTTCCTCAAGGAATGGGGCCCCTGGGAGAGCACGCTGAAGCGGTGGAAGGACGAGGGCCTGGAGGGTGACTGGGCGCCTGAGTATAACGAGTGCGACCCTGAAGAGGGTGTGCCAGTAAACTTCGGGCCACTCCCCCCGCATGATCATGTCGTCGTGTCGGAGGACGAGGAGACCACCACGTACATTGACGAGCGAGGTATCACGCGCCGCGAGTTCAAAGTGGGCCGCGAGACCTCCATGCCCGACTTCGTGGACTATCCCCTCAAGACCCGGCGCGACTGGGAAGAGAACATCGCCTGGCGCTACGACCCAGACACACCCGGGCGGTTTCCCGACAACTGGGCGGACTTGGCGAGGCAGTGGGCCGGCCGGGAGGTGCCGCTGACGGTGAGCGCGTACCCACATCTGGGCATGTTCGGGCCGCTGCGCGACCTGATGGGCCTCGAGAACATGGCGCCACTATTCTACGACGCCCCAGGCTTCATCCGCGACATTGCGGAACACTGGGGGAACTTCCACTACAGGCTCCTCGAGCGGATCGTCAGCCACGTAGTGCCGGACTGCGTCAACTTCTGGGAGGATATGGCCTTTCATACAGCGCCGCTAATCTCACCGCGCATGTTCCTGGAGTTCTTCGGCCCGCACTATCGGCGCATTAACGACATGCTGACCGAGGCGGGAGTGCCAGTGCGCGGCGTGGACAGCGACGGGAACGTGACGCAACTGGTGGAGCCTTTCCTGGAGTGCGGTTTGAACTACCTGTGGCCACTGGAAGTGGCGGCCCACATGGACGCGCCCACTCTGCGCCGCAAGTACGGCCGACGGCTGCTGATGCACGGCAACATTGACAAACGTGCCATCGCAGCAGGGCCGCCCGCTATTGACCGCGAACTCGACGCCAAGATACCCCTGGCCCTCGAGGGAGGATACCTTCCGACGTGCGATCACAGCCTGCCGCCGGATATCTCTTACGCGCACTTCCAGTATTACTGGCGCCACAAGAAGGAGCTTCTCGGCATATCCGTGGAGTAAGCCGCACGGACCGACTATTCTGGTCGGGCTGCAGGGTTGACGGGACGCTGGCGCTGGCAGAATATGTCCGAGGCAGGTGGGCGACTCGGTTTACCTGCATCACAAAGGACGCATCGGAGAGACAAGTACATGCAAGCCGAAGGTACTGCCACCCACATTACGGCGGTTGACACTCAACAGCGCCCTTCGACCGACCGGATAGCGCGACTGCTCAGCCGCCTGCATAAGCCAGTCGGTACCGGCAGTGGTACGCCCTATCCTTATGACTGGCAGGAGCCTGGAGCCGAGGCCTGGTGGGCCACGGAGGGACAGCCCCGTAGCCTGCGAGTGGCACAAGTGGAGGCCGAGACCTGGCGATGCACGCAGCCAACCATCGACGGAGACCACCTGATTCTTGGACAGCCGCGTCCATTGCGAGTCGTGTCCACCTTCTACACGTGCGGCCTGGTAGTCAACGAGCACAGGGCTACCCAGATCAAGGAGCTGCCCGAGTGTACGCCCGAGTACGCGGCGCTACTCCACCGGATCGTAGACGAGCTGGGTCCGGAGACCTTCGACGCAATCTTCGCAGCCGAGCTGGCCCGCCGTGGCCTCAAGCGCACCACGCCGGTATACTGGGGCGCCGCGTACCAGGGCCACATGGTCATCGATTGGCACCGGGTGATGCGCAACGGGCTGGAGGGACTGGCGTGCTTCGCCAAGGATTGGGCTACGTCTCACACGAATGAAGAGGGGCGAGACCTCGCCCGTGCGGCTTTGGTTGCGCTGAGGGGTTTGCAGGACTTCATCCGCAGCCATGCAGAAGCGGCGGAGGAAGCCGCACGGGGCGATCAGTTTTCCCAGGAGCGGCGCGAGGAGCTGAGCAGGCTGGCAGCAATCTGCCGTCACATCGCCACCGAATCGCCGCGCACCTTCTATGAGGCCCTACAGCTTTTCTGGTTCGTGTTTCTTTACGACGGCTGCGACAACCCGGGGAGATTCGACCAGTATGCCTGGCCCTTCCTGCGCGACGACCTTGCAGCCGGGCGGCTTACGCGCGAGGAGGCGCTGGAGCTGCTCGAAGACCTTTGGGTGCGCCTAAACGAGGTGCGCGGGTGGAACATGGCCCTGGCCGGACAGACTTCGGATGGGCGCGACGCTACCAACGAGCTCACGTACCTATGCCTGGAGGTCGCAGAGCGGCTGCGGTTGCCAGCGCCGAACCTGTCGGTGCGAGTTTTTCATGATAGCCCGGACCGGCTGTGGGAGCGCACGGTCGAGGTGATTGGCCGAGGCATGGGTATGCCAGCGATCTACAACGACGATGTGGTAGTCCCAGCGCTAGAGCGCATGGGGGTGCGCACCGAGGACGCCCGCGAGTACGCCTTTGGCGGCTGCACGGAGATACAGGTTCCAGGTAAATCAAACCTGGGAGGCGAGGATGCGAACCTGAATCTGGCGAAGGTGCTAGAATTGGCGCTAAACGATGGCCTGGACCCGATGACAGGGGATAGACTCGGGCCCGCCACGGGGTCTGCCGATACCTTCGAGAGCTTCGAGGACCTATGGAAGGCCTACGAGAACCAATTGCGGCACGCCACAGCCGAGATGATCGCCGTGTCGAATCTCGGCCAGAGAATCCGCAGCCGCGTGCGGGCCAAGGTCTTTCGTTCGCTGCTCATCGATGACTGCCTGCCACGGGGGAAAGACCCCGACGGGGGTGGCGCTCTCTATGGGCATGGCGAAGTTATGACGCTTGGGATTGCAGTGACGGCCGACGCGCTCACGGCCATCAAGCGCCTGGTGTACGACGAGCAGCGTGTGAGCCTAGGCGCACTGGTCACTGCCCTGCACGCGAACTTCGAAGGGTACGAGCCGCTGCGGCGAAGGCTTCTCAGCCAGCCCAAGTACGGCCAGGGCTCACCCGAGGCCGACGCTATGGCCGCGCGTGTGGCCGCTCACTTCTGGGAGATGCTCCGGCAGTTCCGCTGTAGCCGCGGTGGGAGCTACGGCGGCGGCGTGATTGTCTTGGGGCGCAATTTGCACTTCGGCGGCCTGCTCGGTGCTTCGGCCGACGGACGCCTCGCCGGAGCGCCGGTCGAGGACAGCATCGCGCCTCTTGCCGGGCGCGCCACGCGCGGCCCTACGGCGGCTCTAATGGCGGCAGCCGGTGTGGACCAGACGCTTGGGCCCATGGGCGTACTCTGCAACCTGACGCTGGTCCCCGAGTGTTTCCGTGATGCCCAGGCGCGGGCCAAGGTCGTGGCGCTGGTGAAGGGGTATTTTGGGCTCGGCGGGCAGCAGGTGCAGATAACCGTGACAAGCGCGGGATTACTGCGGGCAGCGCAACGTGACCCCGAGAGCCACGCGGACCTGCTGGTGCGCATCGGGGGATACAGCGACTACTTCGTGCGCCTCAGCCCGGACTTGCAGGAGGACATCATCCGCCGCACGGCCTATGGAGTCTGAACGCACGGGCCGCGCAGGATCGCAGATGCTTCACTAGGCCGTCAGCCAGCTCAGCCTCCTGCGAGGCGGCCCTCTGAGGCAGTAACCGATGGGCGTTGCGTTTTCTCACTTTCATCTTCCGGCGGATCCTGCGGCGCTCAGCCGGCCTGGGTAAGTTCTTCGGCCAGCATCCCACGCCCGCGAGACAGAAGGAACTTGATTCTTGATTGTGTCCGGCGGCGCGCCTAGGGCTTCTGCGGTCTCGCCGATCGACAGTTCTGCGGAGGGGGCGCTGCTATGGCGTACAGAATCATTCTGCGTCCCACTGGATTGGACTGGCCAAGTGCCGGTGTGGGGGTTAGGGGAGCGGAAGGAGCCTTAATTGCTCGGCCCAGCACTGATGGACTTGACAAGCGTACGCCTGAGGATGAACTACTTCGTTCTGCCGAAAACACGATCGGGTCTCGTGGCGCTCTCTGCGGGCGCATCACCTAGACGCACTCTAGCCTTGCGCAGGCCGCCTGCGGGTTCCGACGGCTGCCGCTCCAGCTATCAGTTGCCCGAGAGGAGGCTCGTCTGGCTGCTCCGGAGGGACCAGAGGGGAGATCCCTAAGTGGTCAAGGCCTCAACGACCTTGTGAATCGCGGCTGCCGTATCTCGCACTTCAGCCTCGGTCCAGCCTTCGTGCAACGGTATCGTTACAAGCTGCTTGAGGGCAAGTTCCGCCCGAGGGCACAGGCCTTCTCGATACTCCACTGGGGCGCCGTCGCGCTTGAAACAAGTGAAGGGGCAGTGGGACGAACCATAGGTTATCTGCTCCGCCAGTGATTCGAACAGATATAGTGGCTTGCCAATCCAGTTGCCGCCAGCGGGAATGCCTTCTGCCTGCAGCAGTTCGGCGAAGCGCGCGGGCGTGACACCCAGTACCTCACTGTCGACGCGCAGTGGGAAGGACCAGTAGCTGTGCTCACGGTCCTCGAAACGCCGCGGCGGGTATACTCCCGGGACCGTGCCGAGGATGTGCACCAGCAGGTCGCCTAGTTCCTGTCGGCCTTTGACAACGCGATCGAGGCTATCGAGCTGGGCACAGAGAATGGCGCCCTGCAGTTCGGTCATGCGGTAACAGGGCGCAAGGAAGGCGTACCGGAGGCGGTACTTGCGGTCCTCGGTCCAGTCGCAGCCCTTGTCAACAAAGAGCTCCATGCGTTCCCCGTAATCCCGGCGGTTGGTGATGGTGACGCCGCCGTCGCCACATTGTAGGTGCTTGGAGTCTTGTAGGCTGAAGGCGCCCAAGTCGCCAATGGACCCCACCAGCCGGCCGCGGTAGTGCGTCAGGTGCGCTTGGGCACAGT